>NZ_LROR01000046.1:0-72112 GCF_001675205.1 Clostridium coskatii
TTGACGTAAAAGACCTTGGAGTTGATGTACCTACATCAAAATATATTGAAGCTATAAAACAATATAAGCCTAAGGTAATAGGAATATCTTGTCTTTTAACTACTTGCTTTGATAACGTAAAACAATGCATAAAGGAAATAGAAGATGCAGGACTTAGAAAGGATTTAAAGATTTTAGTTGGAGGTGGTCCTGTAGACGAGGCAGCAGGAAAATATATGGGTGCAGATTTAGTTTGTAAAGATGCACAGCAGACAGTAGATTTCTGTAAAAAAGCTATGGGGGTAAAGTAATATGAAGACAACACAACAATTATACAATGAACGTTTAGATAGATTTAGAAAAACATTGGCATTAGAAAAAACAGATAGAACACCTGTTATACTTATGAATGATTCTTTTGCCGCTAGACATATGGGATTGAAGTTGGCAGATATTTGTGGAAAAGATAGTGTCAAAGTATCGAATAAAGTTATAATAGATTCTCTAAAAGATTTGGGAGATGTGGATGGAGTTAATTCATCCTACTCTGTAGGACCTTTATTTCCATTAGAATTTATGTCAAGAGTTAAGCTTCCAGGACGAGAGCTTGCAGATGACATGCTTTGGCAGATTGATGAAGCAGAAATGATGAAGCCAGAGGATTATGACACCATTATAAATAAAGGCTGGAACAATTTTATGCCTGGTTACTTAAAAGATAGATTGGGAATTAATGTTGATGAGATTATGGCAGATGCAGCTTATGCTCCACAAGCCGATCAGAATGTCAAAGATGCTGGATTTGTAGTATATAGTCCTGCTGCAGTTATAACTGTAAATGAATATTTGAGTGGAGGACGTTCTATGGCAAAATTTATGAGGGATTTATTTAGAATGCCCGATAAAGTTGAGGAAACTTTGGATGTTATTCAGGCAGAAGTAGTTGAAGGCATAAGGAAGCAAATAAGAGCTACTAAACCAGATGTACTTTTCCTTTCTCCAGCACGTGGAGCTAGTGAATTCTATTCTCCTAAGTTATGGGAGCGTTTTGTATGGAAATATATTAAGGAGACAGCAGATGCTGTTATAGAAGAAGGCACAATATGTAGCATCCACATTGATGGAAACTGGGAGCGTGATCTTGACTACTTTAAAGATTTTCCAAAGGGAAAGATTGTATTTGAAACAGATGGTGTAACAGATATTTATAAAATAAAAGAAAAGCTTGGAGATCGTATGTGCATTAAAGGAGATGTACCTGCTGGGAAGCTTGTTCTTGGTACTCCTGATGAAGTGTATGATTATGCTTCTAAACTTGTTAAAGATATGGGAGATGGATTTATTTTAGCAAGTGGATGTAGTGTACCTCCAAATGCAAAAGTTGAAAATGTAAAAGCAATGATTTCTGCAGCTACAGGCAGATAGAAATAAAAAAATTCACCAGTTTAATTTAACTGGTGAATTTTTTTATTCTACTTATAATCTTGAAATTGCATTCCATGAGCAAATTCTCTGTTAAAATCTTTTTGTGCTCCTAATTCAATGTAAGTTACTTTACTAGCTATAGTATTAGAATGCTCATATTCGTCATTTGACAGTAGGGCAAGCATTGAACCTGTACCAGCAGCATTTCCTACTAATTGTATCTTATTTTCAAGCTCTGGTGGAATTAAACCTATTGTACAGGCACTATGTGGGTCCATATAGTTACCAAAAGCACCAGCTAAGATTACTTCTTTTATATCGGATGTATTTATATTACACTTTTTCACAAGTATGCTTATACCTGCAGATATAGCTCCTTTTGCTAGCTGAAGTGAAGTTATATCATTTTGAGTAAGCATAATAGCACGTCCATGTGCTGTTTCCGATGGAGGAACTATTAAGAAGGCATTTGCACCTTCATAAGTTACTATATTATTTTTAAATGGAAGTGCATTTGGATTTATAAAGTTGTCAGGGGATAAAAGCTTTCCTCTTTTATTTATTATTCCAAGTCTCACAAGTCCTGCCACAATATCAAGTAGAGCAGATCCGCAAATACCTTCAGGTTTTTCATTTCCTATAACAGTGTAGTTTAGAGATTCACCAAAGCTTACATGATCTATAGCACCCTTTGCACCTCTCATACCGCTGCTTATTTGAGCTCCTTCAAAAGCAGGACCTGCTGCAGCAGAACAGGAGACAAGTTTCTTTGAAGATCCTAGGACTATTTCGCCATTAGTACCTATATCGATAGCTAATTTTACATCTTTACTTTTATCCATTTCTGAGGCTAAAATTACACCTACAGTATCTGCCCCTACAAACCCAGCAATATTTGGAAGCACAAATACCTTACCTGATGGATTTATGTGAAGGTTAAGATCTGATGATTTTAATTCCAGTGTTTCGCTTATTACGGGAACATAAGGTATATATGCAATATATTTTGGAGTAAGACCTAGAAATAGATGGTGCATGCAGGTATTTCCCACAATGGTAATTGCATATATGTTTTCCTTTAATATATTTGCTTTATGTACACTATCTTCAATTAATTTATTTAATACATCCAAGAGAGTAGATTGCATTAATTTAACACCGTTTTCATTTTGATTGGCAAAAGTTGTACGTGAGATTACGTCTGCCCCAAACTTTATTTGAGGGTTCATTGCTGAAGAAACAGCAAGTTTCTTTCCAGTATATAGATCCATTAGATAAGCTACAATAGTAGTAGTACCAATATCAAAAGCCACACCAAGCATGGTATTTTCAGTATTTCCCATTTCTATACCAATAATCTCATTGCCGTGAATAACTGCAGTTATATGGTGGTTTGCTTGACGAAGTTTCACGGGCAGTTCCCTTAAAACAGAAATATTCATTTTAATATCTTTATAATTTGGTTTTTTTTGCATTAATTTCTCTTTTAAACGTTTTAAATCAGATTTCTGCTTGTCTAAGGAAGGCAAGTCTACTTCTACGTAAACTTTTTCAATAAGAGGTTTAATAGTAAAGGTCCTTTTTGTGGATGATTGTAGTATATTATAGACTTCATTTTTCTTCTGATTTAGTTGAACGGTTATATCGCTGTAGACCTTGGTTTCACAAGCAAGGTGTATACCTTCTTTAAGTTCTTTTTCTTCTAAAAATTTAAGTTCCTTTTCTGTAGCCTTTAAGTTTTTATCTAATATTTTAATTCTACATTTACCACAAGTGCCCATTCCACCGCAGGGAAAATCAAAATCTAATCCTTCAGCTGTAATAGCTTCTTTAAGAGTAGTTCCTTCACAGACAGATATTATGCGGTTTTCAGGTTTAAAAGTAACTGTGTAATTGCTCATTTAAGATACCCCCAATGATATGAAATTTATATTCATAAATATAAACAACCTATTTAAATTCATCAATATATTCAAGTATAATAAAACTTAAATTGAGATGAAATGTAATTTTTACATCATTTAAATTAACGCCCATAATTTCTTGGATTTTTTCTATACGATGAACTAAAGTACTCCTGCAAATGTTTAAAGTTTTTGATGTTTTCAACTGATTTTTTTCATTTGACAAGTAAAAACGAAGACACTTTAAGTATTTGGTATTATGGGATTTATCATATCTCATTAAGTTAAATATTGAATCATGACAAAAATTTTTTAAATCACTTTTTGATGAACATGTTTCTAATAAATGGAATATTGCTAAATCTTCGTAGAAAAAAAGAAATTTATTTATTTTCAGTCCCATACCAAGTGTAATAGCCTTTAAAGCTTGTTCATAGTATTTTCTGGTATTAGCTAGATCATGAAAACATCTACTTAAACCGCCATGTATATTATTTTTTTTAAAGAAGTCTATGACTTTACTAAAACTGTGATCAATATCTGATATTTTATTTTTTTGGCTTATTAGTATGACAACAGAATTTTCATATATGACAGACTTACTTCCTACTAGCATATATTCAATAGCATCTCTTACCCTGTGAAGAGGGATGTTTACAAAATTATTTTGAGGTACATTTACTACAAGTATATAGAGATTAGGTTTGAAATGTAAATCTAAAAATTTTGACCTTTCTTCAATAACTCGTGTATCAGTTTCTTTTCCATTGAGTAAATCCATGATAAAATTTTCATATTTCAATCCTTTTATGTTTTGCAGTGAACTGTTTTTCTGCATTTCAGAAGCAACTACTTTACATAAAAGAAAGATAAATTCTATGTCATTTTTAGAAAATGGTTTTTGACACTCCAATGCAGTTACATATCCAACTACTTTATCATTAATTTTAATATTTGATATTATACGTGGAATTCTAAATTTATCTTTTCCTATAAAAATAGGAGAACTGCTTTTGTGTACTACATCAATAAAATTTCGAACATTTGACATAGGTACAAAGTTGTAGGAACAGTAGCCTTTAGTTAAAAGTTCAATCCATACAGGATCCTCTACTTTAATATCTTTGGAAGATGCAATGAGCTTAAAGCTAAGATCTAGGATACATATAGGGTTTTTAAGAATCTCACATCCCGTATTTACTATATATTCAAGCCCCTTTCCACTTATTAAAGCATCTAATAGTTTTGTTGAAGCTATACTAAATTCTTGATACTTTATTAAGATACTTTGTATTTCATTGAAAGTTTTAAATATATCCATATTAGTATTCAACACTATTAAATTTACTATGGAATTTTTATCTGGTTTATATTGAAGATCGTCAGTTTTAATACAAAGTATATTTATAGCACCTTTTTGCGGTGGGATTTTTTTAAAATTAAAGGTTTTGCATACATATAAATAGTCTGGTTCAAATAAAGTTTGATTTTCTTCAAGGAGTTTAACATATTTAATTGTTATTCCTTCTGTTTGTGAAATATATAACCTAGGATTATAATTTTTTATTTTGCCTAGGAAAGTACGTAGATCCATCCCCATATTAAACACCTCTCAATATCATAATAAACTATTATTTGACATAATAAAAGTGCTAATTTGTTATTAGAAGAGCATATTATACATATTGTATACTTTTAAGTTAAAATTTCTTCATATTGTATGATGCTTTATGGGTGTATTTATGGTAGTTTATATACATAAGTATAAATTATGAGGGGGATATTTTTTATGAGCAAGGTACTTATAGACGCAATGGCAGAACTTGATGAAGATTTAGTCATTGAAGAAGTAAATGCTCTTATAAAAGCAAATGTACCTGTAATGGATATTGTAGGTTATTTGCAAAAGGGTATTGAAATTGTAGGAAAAAGATTTCAAGAAAAAAGATACTTTATGTCTGAACTTATTATATCAGGAGAAATATTTAAAGAAGTTTCACAAATACTTAAAGATTTAATGCCCTCTGGCACAGCTAAACATGGAGTATTTGTTATGGGAACTATTTATGGAGATATACATGATGTAGGTAAAAACATAGTATGTACTGCCATGAGCAGTAATGATTTTAAAGTAATTGATCTAGGAACGGATGTATCAACTGAAAAGTTTATTAAAGCAATTAAAGAATATCATCCTAAGGTTGTAGCCATTTCATGTCTTTTGACGAATTGCTTTGAAAATTTAAAGGAATGCATACAATCTATAAGGAATACAGAGTTTGGAAAAGAAATTAAGATATTAATTGGAGGGGGAGTATTGGATAAACAGGTTTGTGAATATGTAAAGGCAGACTTTTTTCCTAGAACAATTCAGGAAACAGTACAATACTGTAAAGAAATATATGGGATGAAATCTATAAAATAGTTGAAAATTTTGTGCTATAATAAAATTTAGCAGAGAGGAAGTGAAATGCATTTAATGTTTAAACAAAATGGTACAGATTTAAACTCAAATATAGAGGAAGCTGCAAGTTATATAAGCTCTGGAATAAAGGTAAAACCAGAGATAGCACTTATACTTGGATCGGGTCTTGGGCATATCGCAGATGAAATTGAAGACAAAAAAATATATCCTTATAGCGAAATACCAAACTTTCCTATTTCTACAGTGGAAGGTCATAAAAGCTGTCTTGTTGTAGGAAAACTTCAAGGTAAGGTAGTAGCTGCAATGCAGGGCAGATTTCATTATTATGAAGGATATTCAATGAAAGAAGTGACTTTTCCTGTTAGAGTTATGAAGATGTTGGAAATTCAAAACCTAATAGTAACTAATGCTGCAGGAGGAATAAATAAAAATTATAAAAGTGGAGATCTGATGCTTATAAAGGATCACATAAATCTATCAGGACAAAATCCTTTAATAGGACAGAATTTGGGGAAATTTGGACCTAGATTTCCAGATATGTCTGATGCATATGATAGTCATCTTAGAGAAATGGTAAAAAAGGTGGCACATGAATTGCACATACCAATTCAAGAAGGAGTATATGCTTACATGAGTGGGCCAAGCTATGAAACGCCAGCTGAAATAAAGATGCTAAGTGTATTAGGAGGGGATGCAGTGGGAATGTCCACAGTTCCTGAGGTGATTGTGGCAAATCACAGTGGTATGAGAACTATTGGAATATCCTGCATAACTAATATGGCAGCAGGGATATTGAAACAAGCCCTAAATCATGAAGAAGTTATAAAAAATTCCCTCTATGCTAGTGAAAAGTTTACGAAATTGATTAAAGCAATAATAGAAAATATATAGATTAGGAAAACTAAAACACATATTTATTATTGCAATTGAAAAATATTGAGAAAATGAGATGAATAACCATATTTTGTGGTTGCACAAGACGGAATGCTTATATATAATAGTAAATGGGTAAACTTTAATTTGTGGAGGTGTATACTATTAATAAAAAAAATAACTTAAATGAAGAAATTAGGGCAGACAAGATTAGATTGGTAGGAGAAAAAGAAAGTGAAATTGTAAATACTAAAGATGCTTTAAATATGGCAAGAGAGCAGGGTATGGATTTAGTAGCAGTTTCGCCGCAGGCTAAGCCACCTGTATGTAAGATAATGAATTATAGTAAATTTCTTTATGAGCAATCTAAAAAAGCAAAACAAGCTAAAAAGAATCAAAAAATTGTAGAATTAAAGGAAGTTAGATTAAGTGCTACTATTGAGGAAAACGATATAGAAATCAAGGCAAATAATGCGAGGAAATTTTTGGCCAAAGGAAATAAAGTGAAGGTTTCTATAAGGTTTAGGGGGAGGCAAAATAATTATACAAGTTTAGGTAGGAAAGTTTTTGACACGTTTTTAAGTAAATTAGATGAAAGCTCAGTAGTGGAAAGAGCACCTAAATTAGAAGGAAATAATATGTTTATGATTTTAGCCCCTAAGAAATAGAGTACTTAGTAAAAATAGAACAATAGTATCAGAATTTTAGTAAAAATTCTGATACTATTTTTTATATATCATTGCTTTTGTAATTTTTTGATTTTATATATAAAACCTTGATAAATTTTTTAACATTTATATGTATAGGTTGACTAAGAGGAGTATTATTTTTTAGTTCCAGCATTTTTTTTCTTACTTCCGTAAAATCAAAAAACTCAGCAGCGTATTCTTCAAACTTTGGGTTGGAATAGTCTGTAAGCCCAAGAGAGGCTATATAATTTAGTGACTGAAGCACGGCCCTCCTAACTCTTTGTTCTGACGCTTTTATCTCTTTTTTTATATCAATTGAAGAAGAACTTTGCCCGAGTTTTTTTTCAGAGATTTTAGTGAATATTTCTTTTAAAGATGGAAAATCCTTTTCAATAGTTTTTGTGTTCTCACGGGTATATAAATATTCTACAATGGATAGTAGATCTTTACTGCCGCTTTCAGCAATTATACCTAATTGATTTAATATAAATTCACTGTATTCTAAAATACCTTTACTTGATTTTGAACTGTTCTTATTATCTAGTGTATCCATTTTTAAAAAGTTCAAGGTGTCTTGAATATAACTTATGGATTTTTCAATTTTTATTTGCTCAACTACTTTTTTTATAACGCCAATTACTTCAAGTCTGTTTATTGGTTTTGTAATGTAGTACTGTACACCTAAAGAATAAGCTTTCCCTATCATTTCTTTGTTTTCTACTTGGGATAGCATTATTGATTTACCTTTAAAAGAAGGGTCAAGTTCACTTATAGTTTGAAGACCGTCTTTAACTGGCATTAAAAGATCAATTATAAGTATATCTACTTTTTTAGTACATAAAAAACTACTTGATATGGGAACGCCATTTGCTGCTTCACCAACAACTTCTCCCAAATTATAATCTTCAATTATTTCAGATAACATTGAACGAATAGCTTCATCATCGTCTACAATAAAAAATTTCATATTTATATCATCCTTCCTTTATCAAACTTTTAATTGGAAGCTCAATAGTAAAAGTAGTTTCAGCTGAATTAGATGCACTTTCTAGCATAACTCTTCCTTTCAAATTTGTAACTATTTGTTTTACATAAGAAAGACCTATTCCTGTTGATGGTTTTCCTAGCTTATTATATTTTGTTGTATAGCCGGGTTTAAAAATGAGATCCTTTTTCTTTTCAGGTATCCCTATGCCATTATCAGAAACCTGAAATTTAATAAAATCTTCTACTTTACCTATATAAATTTTTATAGTACCTGTATTTTCTATGGATTCTATAGAATTTGATACTAAATTATTCACAAGTGACAGTACAGTATAAATGTGAAGATCAGGTATACCACTATATGCTATATTTACTGAAAAATCAATGCTTTTCCCAAGAGTGAGAGAATATTTTTTATTTGTGTCTACTATTATATTGCAGATTTCTTCAATATTCATATAATCCTTAGAATTTTCAGATAAAATCATTTTAGAGAGTCCGGAATATATTCTTTGGTTGTCCTTTTTTATTTCATGCACTTGACCTGCAATTTTTAATAAACTTTGTGACAATTCATCTCTATTCAATTTTGAATAATTGGTTTTGAAAGATTCATATAAAGTGTAACAGTCTCTTGTAATATTTTCTGCAAAGGTTAGGGATTTTTTTAATTGTACAGATTCTGCATATAAGTTTGAAATAAGCAGCAGCATATATCTATTTTGCTCTTTTTGTTGGTTAGCGGCTGTTCTCACTTCATTTAACTTTATTATGTTGAAAAACCCGAGTACAAAAAAAGATCGTATAATTGCGACTATGGAAACCAACCCAAAGGCATAAACTGAAATAGAATTTCTAAGTACTAAAAACCTCACTACAAGTTCACAAGTTGAGGAAAGTATGTCTATACAGGCAGCTAAAGTACCCATCAAAAGAGGATTATTGTGTAAGTTATTTATTTTTGTTAAATAAAATAAACATGAAAAAACTAAATAGTAAAAAAATGCAGGAGAATTTATTAAAAAAGCTTGATGAAATTCAAATCCACTTTGAAGCACGCAATCAAGAACAACTCTAAATATAACAGTAAATATACCAGCTACGACTCCATATAGAGGTATGGGAAGCTTTTTAATCCAAAATAAGAAAAACAAAAATAGTACAGGACTGAAGCTAACACGAAAAGTACTATTCAGTGGAAAAAATTTAAATTCTCCAACTATTGGTATTGAAACTACTATTAATATTAAAATAAATAAATCTTCTTTTAAGGCAGATGCAGTATTTTTCAAGTAAACACACCTCATTTTAATTATATAAAAATAAAACCCTATATATTATAAATTAAATAAATAGGATTGACAAACTTCTACAAAAATATTATTAATTATATATTTAAATTAGTTTGAAATTTAAATTAGTATATGCAGATATATTCTTTATTTATAAAATTAATAAAATTTTTTTATATATTTCAGTATAATAATATAGTTTTTTGTATGTTGAGTTGTAATATTAAGTTGTTGGAAATATGTACACATATTAATCGTTTACAAAATAACGATGCAATTATTTAAAATACGGGAAGGGGATTAAAATGGAAAAGAAGAAAAGAAAACTTAAAGGTGGACTAGCCACTCAAATTTTAATTGGTCTTATACTTGGAGTTATAGTTGGTGCTGTTTTTTATGGTAATCCAAATCTACCTAAATATCTTCAACCTTTTGGAACTATTTTTCTAAGGCTGATTAAAATGATAGTTATACCTATTGTAATATCCTGTCTTATAGTAGGTGTTGCAGGAGTAGGTGATATGAAGAAGGTAGGAATGCTTGCCTTAAAGACTATAGTATATTTTGAAATAATGACTACCATCGCATTAATCGTTGGTCTTGTATTTGCAAACATATTTCATCCAGGCACAGGTGTAGATATGAGCAGCTTGACTAAGACAAACATTGCTAGTTATGTTGATACTGCAAAAAAGGCTACTAATAAGGGATTTGTAGATACTATAATAAATATTTTCCCTACGAATATAATGGATTCTTTAAGCAAAGGAGACATGCTTCCAATTATATTCTTCTCTGTTATGTTTGGACTTGGAGTTGCATCTATTGGAGAGAAAGGAAAACCTATATTGAACTTTTTCCAGGGTGTAGAAGACACAATGTTCTGGGTAACTAACCAAATTATGAAAACTGCACCTATAGGTGTATTTGCATTAATTGGATGCACCGTATGCAATTTTGGACTTAAATCTCTCATTCCATTGGGTAAGCTAATGATATTAGTTTATGCGGGTATGATTTTCTTTATACTTGTATTTATGGGAATAGCAGCAAAATTGGTTGGAAATAGTATAATCAAAATAATAAGAATATTAAAAGATGAGCTTTTGCTTGCTTTTAGTACAGCTAGTTCAGAAACAGTACTTCCTAGATTGATGTCAAAAATGGAGAAATACGGGTGCCCAAGTGCTACAGTATCTTTTGTAATTCCTACAGGTTATACTTTTAATCTTGATGGTTCTACACTTTATGAATCTATGGCAGCTATATTTATAGCACAGTTATATGGTATACATCTTTCCATTGGAGCTCAAATAAGTTTAGTAATAGTACTTATGATAACTTCAAAGGGAATAGCAGGTGTTCCAGGAGCTTCTTTTGTAGTATTGCTAGCTACACTTGGAACTTGTGGCATCCCAATAGAAGGTCTTGCTTTTATAGCTGGAATTGATCGTCTTTTAGATATGGGAAGAACAGTAGTAAATGTTGTTGGAAATTCTTTAGCTAGTATATTTGTTGCCAACTGGGAACATGTATATGACAAGGAAAAGGGTGAAAAGTATTACCAATCCATTATAGATCACAAAGATCATAAAGATAAATTAAAAAGTGTAGAGGCATAGTTGTTATATGTAGTCTCTGTTAAAAGTGCTTTCACGGTTTCGTGAAAGCACTTTCTGTATAATGGTGCCTGGCACCAAGTGGGATAAAAATATTCCCATTAGGTGCCAGGCACCTAAAGTTGATTCAATTCTTCATCATTTAAATGATAAGGATAAGTTGATACTACAATATTTTTATTCCTCAGTAAGTTCTCTCTAAGCAAAAATCCTGTATGATTATGAAGAAAATTTCCCCACCACTTATGTGTTATAAATTGTGGCAATATTATAGTTACTTTTTCATCCTCAGAAGCTGCATTTGATATGATCTCTATATACTTGAGCAATGGAGTTATTATTTGTCTATAAGGAGAATACTTAGTTACTAGTAATATATCTGTATTTAATTCAGACCATTTAGTTTTTAGTTTTTCTATAGAAGTTTTATCAATGGATACATTTAAAGCTATTACATCTGGTGTTATGCTCCTAGCATATTGTAAAGCGTTTAACGTTGCTTTATTTAAACTTGCAATAGGAATTATACAAATATGTGTAAATTTTTTACCTAACTCTATATTTGATATATCTTGTTTTGATGCTCTCAGCTGTTCTGCCACTTTATTATAATGTCTCTTTATAGATGCCATAATAATAACCAGTATAGGAATTAAAGCAATAACTATCCATGCACCAGCTAATGCTTTTTCATATATAATTATAAGTGTTGTAATTATAGTTACTATGGCACCTATACCATTAATTAAAGCACGCTTTTTCCATCCAGTTTCAGTACTACTCTTCCAATGCAGCACCATTCCCGTTTGTGCTAAAGTAAAGGACAAGAAAACACCTACTGAATACAGCGGGATTAGGCTGTGAACATCTGCTTTAAATATAAGTACTAATACCCCTGCAATAAGGGATAATACTTCAATGCCTATGGAGAAACTTAGCCTCTTACCTTTCATAGTGAATTGTCTTGGTGCAAATCCATCTCTAGCAACAACGTACATTAGCATGGGAAACCCTGTAAAAGCTGTATTACATGCCATTATTAATATTATGGATGTAGTAATCTGTATAAAATAGTACATAAAGTTTCTGCCAAATACACCAAATGCTATTTGAGATAGAACTGTAACATTTTTTGTTGGTATAGCATGGTAAAATCTAGCAAGTAGTGAAGTACCACCAAAGATAAACAATATTAAACTTGATAATAATATCATAACTATTTTGGCATTTTTTTGGCTAGGCTTTTTAAAGTTAGGGACTGCATTACTTACTGCTTCTAATCCCGTTAATGCTGAACAGCCAGAAGAAAAAGCCCTAAGAATTAAAAATATACTTAATGTTCCAGTTGTCTTAATAGGAGTATTTATCATAGGTGCAGTTGCACCATATATAGAGTATTTTATAAAACCATATATAATCATAGTTATCATACCCAATATAAATAAATAAGTAGGTATACTAAATATTTTAGATGATTCACTAACACCTCTTAGATTTAAGATAGTAAGTATGATAATTAATCCCACTACTAGTGAAATCTTATGAATTTCTAAAGCAGGAAAAGCTGAGATTATTGCTGCAACTCCAGCACTAGCACTTACTGCAACCGTCAATATATAATCTATTAATAATGCAGATGCAGCAACTAATCCTGGTCTTATACCTAAATTTTCTTTGGCAACTATATAAGCACCTCCACCTTGTGGGTATGCCCTGATAATTTGAACATATGATATGGTGAGAATAAACAATAAGCCTATAATCATTAATGAAACCCATCCAAGCCAGTTATAGGCGGCTAAACCTAATACGCCTATTAATACGACTAAAATTTCTTCTGCTGCATATGCAACTGATGAAATAGCATCACTAGCCATAATTGCTAATCCGAATAAAATATTATATTTTTCATGTGATGTTTGTTCATTTGGCAGTGGTTTACCAATTAAAACATCTACAAATTTTTCTAACATAATACTTCCTCCAAAACATATAAAAAATACATATCTATAATATGTGTATATTAATCCAGCTTAATAACTCTAATTTAAGTTATTTTGAGTAACTTTATATAGATATATACCTTTTTATAAAAATTAGTTAATGGTATAAATATGTGATATATTATATTTTAATGGAAATATTATATGGAGAGGAGAGAAGATAACTTGAAAGGTAAATATGTAGTTGGAGTTGATTTAGGTGGTACCAAAGTTTGTGCTGCTGTTGTAAACTTCATGGGACAAGTGATAAGTAAGGCTACTTTACCAACGGAAGCGGAAAAAGGGGAAAATTTCATATTAAATAGGATGATAGAGATTATTGAGAAGGTAATTGAGGAGTGTAAAGTTGACAGAAAAAAAATAGTAGGCGTGGGAATCGGATCTCCAGGTCCGCTTGATATAGACAAAGGTGAGATAATATGTACACCCAATTTGCCTTTTAGAAATTTTAATATTGTAAAGCCAATAAAGGATAATTTTAAGATTCCCGTATATTTGGATAATGATGCAAATGCAGCGGCACTAGGGGAATATATGTTTGGTGCAGGCAAGGGCAGTAAAAGCATGGTATTTATAACAGTTTCTACAGGAATAGGGGGAGGAGCTGTATTAAATGGTAGAATATATAGGGGTAATACTAAAAATGCACTGGAAGTAGGGCATATGACTTTAGAAAAAGAAGGTCCTCTATGTAATTGTGGAAATTATGGATGTGCAGAGGTACTTGCATCTGGTACTGCTATAGCACGAGAAGCAAAAAGAGCAGTAAAAACAGGAGAGAGTACTTCCCTTTCCAAATATAAGAATATAACTTCAAAAGAAGTGTTTAAAGAGGCAGAACTTGGGGATGGAGTATCTAAAAAGATATTAGACAGAGCTTTAAATTATCTTGGAATATGTGTGGCAAATGTAGTAACTTGCTTTGATCCGGAAGTAGTTGTAATAGGAGGAGGAGTCTCCAAGGGTGGAAGTATAGTTTTAAGTAAAGTAAAACAGGTTGTAAAAAAAAGATGTTTTCAATCTATAAGCGAAAACACTAATATACTTTCTGCACTTTTAGGAGAAGATTCCGGAGCTATTGGAGCTGCAGCTCTTGCTATAAGGCATTTTCAAAGAAATAACAAGTCAGTATGCTAGTGTATTTTTTATCATACTGCGTCGGTAGAACCCTTAGATAGGATTCACTATCTGCGGAACCTGCCTCCTTGTCTGATAAAAAATAACCGTCGCATCTTTGACTTGCTATTTTCTTTCAAATGCCTTATGGAAGGTTGTTATGAAAATTAGCTGCAGCTAGCTGCCTTGTTTTTCTCAATATATATGTTTACGTATACAATAAATAGGAACATTACGTACATTACATTAATAAACTAATTGGTAACAGACATTTAAAGTAAATTTAAGGGGGAACTTGTAAATGTTACAGAGTATTATTAATGGAATTGTTCCTATAGCTGTAACTGTCATAGTAGGGGTGTTAGTTGCTGTAATTAAAGCTATTGGAGATGCCATTGTAGTATTAGTTGAGAAAAGAAAGGAGGAGGTTATACAAAAAATACGTATTAATAGATATAATGGATGCCTGCAAGTTGCCAGAGAAGTGTGGAGAGTTGTAGATGAATATTTTAGAATAAATTCAAACATAAAGAGTACTATTTCTAACAAACAAAAAAAATTTGAAGAAGAAATATTAAAAATATTGCCTGATTTGACTGCTACTCAAATAGAACAATTAAGACAATCCGTTGCAGGGGAAATAAATAAGGACAAAGATAAAATTGTACGGAATGATAGTGAGAAAATTTAAAAAGAAAACCTCACATAATGAGTTATAAAATTTTAAGACACCTATGTGAGGCTTTTAATTAACGTAAAAATTATTATGTTTACTTAAAATTAAAGTAAACTATTATTCCCAACTTTACTTTCACTATTTGAAATATAACTTTTGATTTTTCCACCAGTTTTTTTTATGGTTTCTTTCAATTTTTCATTATCTAAAGAATTAGAATTTACAATTACTTTATAAGATGTGTTTTCAAGGTCTCTAAAACTACCAAAACCACTTATCATGGGACTTGTAGATGGAAGAGTCCTTCCAGAGGAAGTATAGGAAACTCCTGAGGAATTTATTACGTTTGAAAAATTTATACCAAAATCTGAATTAGCGCTTAAAGGGTCTATATAATTGTCATTTAAATCCACAGCGGTATTACTAAATCCTTCATTTTTAAGTTCTTTTACAGCTTCGTTGGCGTTTTTAATGCCTTTATAGTAAATTTCAATTCGCATTTTGACAATCTCCCTTCCTTTAATATAACATCAATAATTATAGTTATAGTTTCCCACTTATTTTGAATAATATTCTATAATCGATTTTTAAGTATCCAATATATGAAAATTTACATATTTATATATTGAGGTGGTTTTATGATAGCAAATGCTGTATTTGAAGGTGGAGGTATGAAGGGAATAGGACTTATAGGAGCAGTATGTTGTTTTGAAAAAATGGGATATAAGTGGAATAAGTTTGCAGGAACTTCTGCTGGAGCGGTAATAGCCTCACTTTTAGCAGTAGGGTATAAGGGAGAAGAATTAAAAAATATAGCTATGAACCTAGACAAAGATGTATTCTTTAAAAAAAAATGGATAAGAGAGCTTTCCTTAATTAAAAAGTCTTTTACACTTTTTAAAGATAAGGGAATATATTCTTCAGATGCTGTAAAAGAATATATTGGAGAACTCATATCTAAAAAGGGAAAAAGAACTTTTGGAGATATAAGTGTAGATGGAAAGTCACCTCTTAAAATAGTAGCATCAGATATAACTAAAAAGAGAATGATAATATTACCAGATGACTTGAAAGAATATGGCATAGATCCTATGAAGTTTGAGATAGCAGAAGCAGTTAGAATGAGTATAAGTATCCCCCTTTATTTTAAACCGGTAAAATTTTATTATAAAGGTGAATGCAGTTATATAGTTGATGGGGGCATACTCAGTAATTTTCCAATATGGATATTTGATACAGAGGAAGTACCAGAGTTCCCTACAATAGGGTTTAAGTTAGCGGAAAAGGATATAAACTATGGAGAATCGAAAAAGATGGACTTTATTTCTTACTTATTTGATATATTTGGGACTATGATAGATAAAAATGAAGAAGTGTATGTGAAGGATAAATATGCAGTTAGAACTGTATTTATTCCAACATTGGGAGTTAGAAGTACAGAATTTAATATATCCGGTAAAATGAGAATGAAACTTTTCCAATCAGGATATAGTAGTTCAGAAAGATTTTTACATCTTTGGGATTTTAACAATTATATAAGGGATTATGTAAAATAGGACATGTGAGATTATTGAATTATATTAAAATTGTGATAATATTTATTTATAACACAATTTTAACAGTTTATGCCTAGTAAGGGGAGATATACTATGAATTTTTACGTTTATAATACAATGAGTAGAAAAAAAGAAGAATTTGTTCCTGTAAATGAAGGAAAAGTTGGAATTTATACCTGCGGTCCTACAGTTTATAATTATGCTCATATAGGAAATTTAAGAACATATATTTTTGAAGATATATTAAAGAAAGCTTTTGAATATGGTCACTACAAAGTTAAGCATGTTATGAATATAACTGATGTAGGACATTTGCAATCTGATGCAGATACAGGTGAAGACAAAATGCAAATAGGGGCTGAGCGTGAAAATAAAACTGTATGGGAAATTGCTAAATTTTATGAGAATGCTTTTTTTGAGGATTGTCATAAACTTAATATAAGAAAACCTGATATAGTTTGTAAGGCTACAGATCATATTCAAGATATGATAGACATAATTAAGACACTGGAGGAAAAGGGATATACCTATACATCAAAAGGTAATGTGTATTATGAAATTGATAAGTTTAAAGATTATAATAAACTAGCCAATTTAAGTATGGAAGAATTGGAAGCAGGAGCTAGAATAGATGTGGATGAGAATAAGAAAAATCCGCTGGATTTTGTACTTTGGTTTACAAATTCTAAATTTAAAGATCAAATAATGCAGTGGAATTCCCCTTGGGGAAAAGGCTTTCCTGGATGGCATATAGAATGTTCTGCTATGTCAATAAAATACTTAGGAGATAGAATAGATATACACTGCGGTGGAGTAGATCATATTCCAGTACATCATACAAATGAAATAGCTGAATCAGAAGCAGTACTTGGACACAAATGGGTAAATTATTGGATGCATGGAGAATTTTTGGTGTTATCTGATGGCAAAATGTCTAAATCAAAAGGTGATTTTTTAACTCTTTCTAAAATTGAAAAGGAAGGTTTCTCACCTATGGATTATAGATACTTTTGTCTTCAATCTAGGTATAGGAAACAGCTTATGTTTAGCTTTGACGCATTAAGGCAGGCACAATTAGCTTACAAAAAATTAAAGGAGAAAGTTGCAGATATAGTTTCAAATGTAAAAGAAAATGAGAGGGCAGATAAGGAACTTGTTAATAAGTATAAAAATAAGTTTCAGGAAAAGATAAGTGATGATTTGAATATACCAAATGCATTTACCGTGTTATTTGAAGTTATAAAAGATAATGAATTGACAAATAAGGAAAAAAGCTTACTTATAGAAAGTTTTGATACTGTTTTTTCACTGGATCTTTTAAAGTCCAACAATCATAATTTAGAAAAGTTGGATTCAGAAGATATCAAAAGACTCATATGTGAGAGAAATGATGCAAGAAACCACAAGGATTGGCATAAGGCAGATGTTATTAGGGATGAGCTTAAATCCATGGGAATAGATATAATAGACTCAAAAGAAGGGACTAAACTGAAGATTAGAAACAGTTAGATTAGGGTGAAAAATTAATAGGAAAATGTGATAATAAACTTTTTCAAAAAGTATAAATATATATACAGTAGATAGAGGTATGTTTATGAAGAAGTTTATTAGTATATATAAAATTAAAAAGAAAACCATTTTGTTTGTATTGGCATTTTCCTATGTAACTGTATTACTTTTATTTGGGCTTATCTATTGGAACATTGCAAATAATTCTAGGGGAGATTTTTTTGTATTTCAGAAAGATGTAAATATGACTACAAAAATAGATGCATTTAAAAAAAATCTAAACATTAAAATTAAAAGCAGAGAATTGAAAAGAACTGTGGAAGATTTAATAAATTCTGATGAATACAAAAGACCTTTTTCAAATTTAGAAATTGTAGATGATTCAGGTTCTTCTATAAAGGTATTTTCCTTTGATAAGTCTTTAGGAAAATTGTGGGCCAACTATTATAGTACATTGTTAAAAGATAAGGGCGTAACCCATATAAGCCTAGAAGATATGGGAGAAGATAGGGTTAATAGTAAGTTTAACAGTTGTAAATTAAAAATATGCTTTTATACAGTAAATGAAAATGAAACGTATAAAATCTTTAATTGCTATAAGAAAAGTCAAGCAAATAAGTTAAAAAAAGTAGATACTAAATATATGTGGGTAAATGACTATACTATGTTTAAAAGTAAATTTTTTAAAGAAGGTTACTTTTATTATCCGCTAAGTTTTTATTTTCCAAAGCTTGTTGAAAATTCCATATCATTTTTGGACAATAGTCCTCTGGTACTTAAATCAGTGGTTTGTGGAAATTTCAAATATCCAATAGAGAATTTTATATATTTTAGTGCTGTAACTATAACCACATTGGGATATGGTGATATTTTACCTAATTCTACTATAGTACGTTTTATGGTAATTATGGAAACTATACTAGGGATAATAATAGTAGGCACCTTTACTTCCTGTTTATTTTGGAATAGAAATTAAAATAAAATTTGTTGTGATATAATTTATCTAGAATTAAATCTATATGTATGAGGAGATGCGTAATATGATGAATACAGTAAAAATTATAAGGTCGGATGAATATAAGACAAGCAGATGGTCGGGAGGGACTACTACAGAGCTTTTAATATATCCTTATGAAGCAAAATATGCTGAAAGAAATTTTAAATGGAGATTAAGTTCTGCAAAGGTTATAGATGAAGAATCTGTATTCACTCATTTACCTGGAATTGCTAGAATCATAATGAGCATAGACGGGAATTTAACTCTCCATCATGAGGGACACTATGAAAAAGATTTAAAGCCTTTTGAACAGGATAATTTTATGGGTGATTGGAATACTAAAAGTTTTGGAAAGGTAACAGATTTTAACTTAATGATGGCTCTTGGATGTCAGGGAAAAATAGAGACATACACTTTTGAAGGTGAAAAAATTTATGAAGAAAGACTTAATCCAAGTGAGTATATTAATAGAGAAAAAGATATAAAACAAATTACATATGCATTTTATATTTTGGGTGAAAAAGTGGAGACTTATATTAGTGGTATGAAAGTGTATCTTAACAACAAAGATACATTAGCTGTAACCACTTTGGTTAATGGTGATCCTTTTAATATTAAATTTTGCAATAAAAGTGAAGAAGACATTAAAGTTGTAAAGACAGAAATAGTATATTAATTTAAAGTAATATTTTTAACTTAGCATTTATGTTTATTAATAAAAAAGCAGAAATGCTTTTTTTATGCTCATCTTTGGAAAAGTATTTCACAGAATATAGTTTAATAGTATCATTTTTATTTCATCACCATAAGATGGAAGTGCAAGTATATATAGGAAAAGACTAAATTTCAATAAGAACTAGTCTATGGATTACTTTTCTGTTAAAATACTTTTATAGTATATGGTTAGAGATATTATTATAAATAATTTCAGTTTAATTTTTAAAAATTTCCTAGTTAAAGATATCTAAATAACAAGGTAGTGAATGTAAAAAATATAATAAAAGAGGAGAACTTATGAATGTTAGGTTTAAAACAACCTTGATGATTTTTACAAGCTTTTTGCTTTTCATGATTTTGGCATTCATTATATTTAATTTTGCCATTTTTAAATATATTGACAGAATTGAAACTAAAGGTGTAGACGATAGTTTTCAAATTGTAAATTCATTGATTAGTAGGGAAAAGAAGAATATGGAGGCAACGTCTATTGATTGGTCTCACTGGGATGAGACTTATAACTTTATGTTAGGTGAAAATACCTCATATTATATAAAAAATAATTTTGGAGGTAATACATTAAAAGAGCTGAATTTAAATTTTATGGCTTTTGTGGATACAAAAGGTAGTGTGGTCTATAGAATTTCAAATGGACTAAAAAATAGTACAAAATCAGAACTAGAAGACAAATTATTTAAAAGATCAGATAATTTTAAGAAAATAACCACATTTAAAAATAATGATGAAATACGTTCTGGCATTATAGATATTTCGGGAAAAGAATTCATTGTTACTATTTCACCTATAACAACAACTAATAAAAATATGCAAAGTGACGGAAATTTGATATTAGGAAAATTTATAGACGATTCATTCCTTAGTTATATGAGCTCTGTAACAAAATCTAAAGCTAAATTTGTAAGAGATATATCTTCTAGGAATATGGAAGGTACTGTTGTAAAAAAGGATAATGATTATATTACAGGATATAGAACAATACGAGATATAAATGGAAATATGTCTATAACCATGTCCATTACTATAATGAGGTATGAATATAAGTTGGGTAAGTTTTATTTTATAATTCTTATTTTAATTTTTTTATTGTTGGCGTTTATAGTATCATGTATTTTGTTAGTCATTTTTAATAAATGTATATTAAATCGTTTTAAAAGTATTAATGAATTTATAAATAAGGTATCCCAAAATAAAGATATGAGTGTTCGTTTAAATATTTCTGGAAATGATGAAATAGCAAATGTTGCTAATTCTACCAATGGAATGCTGTCTCAATTAGAATCTGCTTACAAAGATATTTTAATATTAAGTTATTTTGATAAACTTACGGGATTGAGAAATAGAACATATGTAGAACAAAAATTTGACGAACTAAACTTAAAATCAGTGGCTAATTATTGCATGATAATAGGTGATATAAATGGTATGAAACTTATAAATGATAAATTTGGGCACAGAGAAGGTGACAGATTGATATGCACTATAGCTAATGTATTAAAAAAAGTATGTTCAAAAGATGATATTGCAGCAAGGTGGAGTGGAGATGAATTTATAGTACTTATTATAGACAAAGAGTATTCTTATTCATCAAGTCTAATGCAAAATATTAAAGGCGAATGTGAAAAGGTAATGAATTTTAATTTTGAAATTAGCATAGCTTGGGGCATTGCAGAAAAAAGCCATCATCTTAAATTAGAGGAAGTTATGAATTTAGCAGAAGAAAGAATGTACAGAAGTAAACTGGTTAAGATAAAAAGTTCAAGAAACGCAATTATTGCATCTCTTGAAAAAATTTTATATGAAAAACATAGTGAAACGGAAGAGCATACTCAGAGAGTTAAAGAGCTTAGTGTTAAGTTGGGTAGGAAACTTAATTTATCTCAAGAGCAACTGGAAGAATTGGAGTTATTGAGTTTACTTCATGATATTGGGAAAATAGGAATACCTGATAATGTATTGATGAAGCCGGGTAAGTTAACTGATGAAGAGTGGGATATAATGAAAAAACATACCGAAATAGGTTATAGAATAGCTAAAGCAACACCAGGATTAAGTCATGTAGCAAATGAAATACTTTGTCATCATGAAAAATTTGATGGGACAGGCTATCCTCAAGGACTTAAAGAAGGAGAAATACCTATTTTGTCAAGAATAATAAATATAATAGATTCTTTTGACGTAATGACTCATAAAAGAATATACAAAAATGCTAATGACATGAATTATGCCATTAAAGAGTTAGAAAGATGCTCTGAAACCCAATTTGATCCTCATATGGTTAGAGAATTTATAAAACTTTTAAAGAAATAGTTATATGTAGTAAATAAAAAAGGCCTTTAAAATATTATTGTTTTTTGGGCCTTTTTATATTTAAAAAATTTAAATACAAGTGTACATAAATTATATGTAATAATTCTATTTAAACAGGGTAAAACTATAATACGAAAGTTGGTTAGCAATTTTATAAGAAATGTGAGGGAGGGTTTAATAAATTGACTGTAGGATCTCAAGTAAAACAGACATTAGCTGTTCTTAAAGGTGCTGAAAGTACTTTGAGAGTATATTCTCTTCAAGAACAGGATAAAAAAGTAAAGAATGTGTACAAAGAGGCACTGGATGCTGTAGATGGTATTACAAAGAATCTAAATGATAGATTAAAATATTTAGAATATGAAGAGCCTCAATATAAACAGAATTGATTTGGGGGAATAATATATGAAAATTTGGATTATAATTTTGTTAAAATCTACGGTACTATTTTTTGCTACCTTGTTTTTTATAACAATAATGGGAAAAAAGTATCCCAGAAGGATAACCCCTTTTAATTTTATAAATTATAGTGTAATAGCGGTTTTAATAGCATTAACGTGTATAAATGTTATATACAACTGGGTAATTAGTATTCTGGCCATAGCTGTATGGATGCTTCTTCCGCTAATTTTAGAATATGCTTCTATGAAAAGCAAATTTATATCTAATTTGCTAAAGGGTAAAGGAATTGTAGTTGTAAAAGAAGGAAAAGTAATGGAAGAAAATTTAAGTAAAATTGGATGCAGCGGTGAGGACTTATTAAGGGAACTTCGCTCAAAAAATATATTTAATTTAGCAGATGTGGAATTTGCCATGATGGAATCTACAGGAGATATAAATATACTTATGAAATCAGATAAAAGGCCACTTACTCCAAATGATCTTCAAATAGAAGTGTGTCAAGAAGGAGCACCCCAGACTGTAATATTGGACGGAAATATAATAAATGAATCCTTGAGTAATTTAGGACTAAATCAAGGATGGCTTGATGTACAGTTAGAATCTAAAGGTGTATCTTTGGATAATGTATTTATAGGTCAGGTTAATTCAAAAGGAGAACTCTACATAGATTTATTTGATGATTTAATTCAAACTCCCCAATCAAATGTTAGAAAAATTCTCTATGCCAATCTGGAAAAGGCTCAGGCAAATTTGATGTCATTTGCACTTGAAACTGAGGATAAAAAGGTAAAAGATATGTATAAAAAGGATTCTGATATTTTAAAGAATATATTAATAAGGTTAAAACCCTATTTATTGAAATAGAAGGTGATGAAATGTCCAATAAAAAAAATAAAAAGTTGACTCCTGTACAACAAGAGTATCAAAATTTGGCTAAAACAAAAGAGACAAAAAGAAATGTTCTTAAAAATAGTATGAAGGCATTTTTGGTTGGCGGGAGTATTTGTGCTTTTGGTCAGGTACTTCAAATTATATTTATAAAGTATTTTAAGTTTACAGAGGCCAATGCTGGTAATCCGACATCTGCAGTCATAATAATAATTGCTGTATTACTTACAGGGTTTGGAGTGTTTGATCACATTGCACAATGGGCTGGTGCAGGAACATCTATTCCTGTTACTGGTTTTGCAAATTCCATTGCATCCGCTGCTATAGAACATAGAAGCGAAGGATTCGTTCTTGGTGTAGGAGGAAATATGTTTAAAATTGCAGGTCCTGTAATAACTTTTGGAGTTTTTTCTGCTTTTGTAGTTGCTACTATAAAAGTAATTATTAAATGGTTAGGTGGGATGTAAATGATTCAAGGTCATCAATCATGGGTATTTGAATCTAAACCGACTATACTTGGATGTGGGGCAGTAGGAGGACCGTTTGAAGCAAAAGGTGCTTTGGCTAAAGATTTTGATTTGCTTCATGAAGATATATGGGTTGGACAGGATAGTTTCGAGAAATCTGAAAAAAAGTTATTGGAGGAAGCCTGTCAGATTGCTATAAAAAATGCAAAAGTGAAAAAGGAAAGTATAAATTTTTTCGTAAGTGGAGATCTTATAAATCAGATAGTTATCAGTAGTTTTGCTGCTAGAACTTTAAGCATACCGTATTTAGGTATATTTGGAGCCTGCTCAACTTCTATGGAAGGGTTAGCTATATCGTCTTTGCTTGTAGATAATGGTGCAGCAGAATATGTTCTTTGTGGAACATCCAGCCATAATGCTGCTGCAGAAAAACAGTTTAGATACCCTACAGAGTATGGGGGGCAGAAGCCGCCTACAGCTCAATGGACGGTAACAGGAGCAGGAGCTGCAGTAGTTGGAAAAGGTACTGGACCTAAAGTTACATCAGCTACTATAGGTAAAGTAGTAGATATGGGAATTTCTGATCCATTTAATATGGGTGCTGCTATGGCACCAGCCGCAGTAGATACAATAGAAGCTCATTTTAGAGATTTAAATAGAGATCCTTCTTATTATGACATAATAGCTACGGGAGATTTGGGGAAAATAGGTCATGACATAGCAGAAGAAATTTTAAAAAAGGATGGATTTAAGTTTCAGGAAGGAGTATTTAAAGACTGCGGAAAGCTGATATATAACAAAGATCAACCTGTATTTTCAGGTGGCAGCGGATGCGCATGTTCTGCTACGGTAACTTATGGACATTTCTTTAAGGAAATGAAGAAAAAAAAGTTAAATAAAATATTGGTAGTGGCAACAGGAGCACTTATGTCACCTATGTCATATCAACAAAAAGAGAGTATACCATCTGTGGCTCATGCAGTATCTATAGAAGCATAGAAGAGAGGTGCATTCATATGGAAAAATTTGTTTGGGCATTTTTAGTAGGCGGAGGAATATGTGTAATAGGTCAGATAATGATGGACGTATTTAAACTAACACCGGCACATACAACAACTACTCTTGTAGTAGTAGGAGCTGTTCTTGGAGGATTGGGATTATATGATCCTTTAGTAAAGTTTGCTGGCGCTGGTGCTTCTATACCAATAAGTAGTTTTGGAAATTCATTAGTTAAAGGAGCTATGATGGAAGCAGATGAATATGGAATAATAGGTGTGCTAACAGGAATTTTTGAGATTACCAGTGCTGGTATTTCTGCTGCTGTTATTTTTGGATTTATAGGGGCCTTAATATTTAAACCTAAAGGATAATTTAAAGGAGGTGATAATAAATGACAGTTGGAACTCAAATGCAGCAAGCAATAGCAGGAATTCAAAGTGCAGCTGCAACTATGAAAACATTTGAACTTGAGACACAGGACAAAAGTGCTAAAAAAGATTTTCACCAAATAGCAACAAACTTGGATGAAGCTCTTCAAATACTTCAAGGAAGGCAAAACTTTATACAGCAAGAGGAACCACAATACAAACAATGTTAATAATAAAAATATAGTGCAATTAATAAAAAATTTAAAGGCCATAATTGTCAATTAATATGATAATTATGACCTTTATTTAAACAATGATATACTGAAATGTATTATGTTAAAATAATAAATATTATGTAAATAGAAAATAAAGTAAACAAAAAATAATAATAAACAACAGTTGTAAATAAAGAGAAAACTAATTAAAATAAAAAGTATAAAGCATCAATAATCAAAATGGAGATTTATTATGACTTTAAATAATGAAAAGACTGTTTTAATTACAGGAGCTTCAAGTGGAATAGGACTTGAACTTGCAAAATTATTTTCTAAGGATGGATATAATTTAATACTTGTAGCTAGAAGTGAAAACAAATTAGAAGAAATAGCAAAAAATTTAATAAAAAAATATAATATTAATGTACATATAATAAAAGAAGATCTTTCAAAAAGAGAATCTGTAAAAGATCTATTTTTAAAAGTGCAGCAACTAGGCATAAGGGTAACTACTCTTGTTAATAATGCAGGTGCAGGTTACTGTGGACTTTTTCATGAAATTGATATAGACAAAGATGAAAAAATGATAGGTTTAAACATTGAAGCTATTACTTATTTAACGAAGTTATTTTCAAAAGAAATGATAAAGTTAAAAAAAGGGAGTATATTAAATGTGGCATCTACGGGTTCTTATGAACCAGGACCTTATATTGCAGTATACTATGCGTCTAAAGCATATGTGCTATCCTTTTCTCAAGCCCTTGAAAATGAGCTAAAACCATATGGTATAAAAGTATGTACTCTGTGCCCAGGAGCTACTAAAACTGGATTTTCTAAAAATGCAGGTAAAAAAGATATAAAAACTGCTATGAGTGCTGAAAAAACTGCTAAGATAGCTTATAAAGGATTTATGAAAAATAAATCTGTTATAATACCAGGATTTTTTAATAAAATAGCTGTTTTATTTTGTAAGCTATTGCCAGGTAAGATTTCTGCGGTTGTTGTTAGAAGAATACAGGAAAATGTAACTAAAAATTTTTAAAATAAATACTTTAAAGTTAAAAAATAGGTAGTATAATAGTAATATAATGGGAATACATAATACTATGAAATGGGGGATTATTTTTATGAAAGTTATAATAGATAGGTTTGAGGGACCTTATGCCGTTTGTGAAAAGGAAGATAAAACTATGATGGATATAAAACGAATAAATTTACCCATTGAAGCAAAAGAGGGATATGTACTTGATGTACATGGAGATGAAATAACTATAGATTTAGAAGAAACCCAAAATAGGAAAAAACATATGGAATATATAACTAAAGATATGTGGAATTAATTTTTCTATACTTAGGCATTTTCAAAGAAATAACAAGTCAGTATGCTAGCCTATTTTTTATCATACTGCGTCGGTAGAACCCTTAGATAGGATTCACTATCTGCGGAACCTGCCTCCTTGTCTGATAAAAAATATTCGTCGCATCTTTGACTTGTTATTTTCTTTCAAATGCCTTATTTTATGGAATAAAACTATTTCTGCATTTATGCAGAAATAGTTTTGTTCCACTTTTCACATCTTCCACCAAAGAAGCCCATAGTTTTTTTAGTGCCTGATATTTTTACAACTTCACATCTATTAGGGCATCCTCCACACTCAAAGCTTTTAGATGTAAAACTAGCATTTGCTAAATTAAATCCATTAAAGTTAGTGATCTTATTACTTTTCTGCAAAGCTTCCTTTGCTAAAATGGCTGCACCAATGGCACCCATTACTTTGAAATTTTGAGGGATTACTACTTCCTTATTCAGTATTTCTTCAAAAGCAGTCTTCATTCCTATATTTGCAGCAACTCCTCCTTGAAAAAATATTTTGGATTTTATATCTTTGCCTTTGGCCACATTGGTTAAATAATTTCTGACAAGAGCATTACAAAGACCTTTTATTATATCAGAGTTACTATAACCTAATTGCTGCTTGTGTATCATATCTGATTCAGCAAATACAGCACATCTCCCTGCTATTCTTACAGGAGAAGTAGACTTTAAAGCATATTCTCCAAATTGTTCAATAGGGATATCTAACCTTTCAGCTTGACGGTCTAAAAAGGAACCTGTTCCTGCTGCACATACTGTATTCATTGCAAAATCTAGCACAATCCCATTTTGCAAAAGTATTATTTTAGAATCCTGCCCACCTATTTCTATTATGGTTTTAACATCTTTATCTAGGTTTAAGGCAGCAACGGCATGAGAAGTTATTTCGTTTTTAATTATATCAGCGCCTATAATAGAAGCAGCAATTTGTCTTCCGCTTCCAGTGGTTCCAACTGCACTTATGTCTGTGTCTTTATATTTATTTTTCAATAATTTAAATCCTTCTTGAATTGCACTTATAGGTCTTCCTTTTGTCCTCAAATAAAGTGATTCAAGTAAGTTCATATTTTCATCAACTATTACAATATCTGTGCTAACTGAGCCTACGTCAACTCCCATATAATACATTTTTTTTTCTCCTTTCAAGTAAATCTAAAAATGCTTCTATTCTTGTTATATATCCAGCTTCACCAGTCATTTCATCTACTATTAATGTAAGTATAGGGAAATCTCTATCCTTTGATATAGTTGGAAGTATGGATTTTGATACAATTTCAGGCATACATCCCATAGGAAAAATCTGTATAGCACCATCAAACCCTCTTTTATCTGCTAAAACAGCTTCTCCTATACATTCCCTCGCATGACCTCCTATATAATAAGGTAAATATTTTTTAGAATTTTTTCTTAAATTGAGTGAATTCAACTTTAATGGAGATAAAGCCATATCTTTAATCCACCAACTTGGAGAAAGATATCTAGCTGTAGATACTCCATAATTCATAAGTTTTTCTTCTATAAAAAGATTTGAAAAAGGTTCTATTATAGTATATATTTCACCGATTATAGCAATTTTTAAAGGGTTTTTATTTTTAGAAATTGGTACTTTGTTTAACTGATCCATATATTTTTTTATAGTAAATATCATTTCTTCTGGTGAAGTAGTTTTAAAAGCTTTTAATTTACAATCTTTTAATATATCTTTGCACTGTCCTTTTTTTATTTCATAACCTGATAATAATTTTGCCTTTTTATCTATATTGTCCATTAGATTTATTATCTTAAGTCCTTGATGTACTACTTTTAACTTTTCTATGGCATTTTTCTTGCTAACTGATCCAATAGAAAGCAGTCTTCTCATAAGTTCTTTCAATCCTATATCTTTTGGATAATCTAAAACTATAAAATTTAAGTTATAGCCTAATTTTTTCAATAAATTCATTTGAAGTTCGCAATATTCTCCAAATCTGCAGGGGCCGCAGCTTCCAACTATTAATATTGTATCTGCACCTTGTTTTATACTTTGTATATAATTTCCTATCATTATTTTAAAAGGAAGGCACATTTCTTCTGGAGAATAAAATGATCCAATTTCTAGAGCTTCCCTGTTGCTCAATGGAGGAATTATATAATCAACTCCAAGTCCATCAAATACAGCCTTTGCTGCAAAACAGGTATTGCCAAGGTGGGGGAAGGTTACTTTCATAAATTTGCACACCTCCTTTTAAGCATATCTGAAAAGGCTTCTAATCTAGTATTAAAACCTGCTTCTCCAGTTTGTTCATCTATTTTTAATATAAGCATAGGAAAATCTTTTAACCTATTTTTAATAAGTTCAATTACTACGGAATCTATTCCGCAGGCAAAAGAAGAAATGTATATTATACCATCTACTTTTTTATTTTCTGCTGCATAAGTGGAAAAACCATAAGAATTTCTAGCAAAATGCCAAAATGGTTTTTTAAACAGATGCTCTACTTCACTGTTTATTATGCTTTTATTTATACTTTCTTCTGTAACTATGCCGATACCGAGTTTGTTTAATTTTTTTACTATATTCATATTGGTAAAGGTGTCATATAAGTTGTAAGGATGACTTACTAATGCGGTTTTTATAGGAAAACCATTGGTATCTATGGATAACTTATAATTTTCTTGGGTACTTAATGCTTTTTTATAGGCATTATTTATTCTAAAAATATTTTTAGTAAATATCAAACCGGCTTTTAATAACCAGTTTCTACATTTAGTTTTAGAAAAAGCATATATAGGGTAGGTTAATAATGGAGGCATATTGGGAATATCATTTGTTATCATTTCTGGAAGGCCGCAAAATTTTGGACATATAAATTCTCTTTTTTGTAGTTGCATTATTCTAGGAATAAGCATGATGTCACATTTATCCTTTATTGAAGCTGCGTGACCATGAAATACTTTTATTGGGAGACATGCTTCATCTACACAGTATTTTGTTCCAAGATTAAGTATATATTTATCTGTATCTTGGGATGTTACTATCTCAGCTCCAAGTTCTTTAAAGAATGTTTCTATAAAAATGTGATATTTACAATACAATAATCCTTTAGGAATACCTAGTTTCATATATAAGTTGCTGCTTTTAATAGGGGAGAAGTACATAGAAATTTCTAAGCAGCAATTCCTCCAATCTTTTATGATTAAATATTTACATTTGTATATTTTGCCATAATTTCTTGAATTTATTCAATCTTCATGAAATATTATTTTTTACTTTGCAGAATAAATATTATGTAAAGTAAAAGATGAACTTATAAAAAGACTATTTTGTGAGCTATCTGATGGCTACCATCCTCAACACTCTCATCTTCCAGCTGAGTCTAAGAATCACTTGATTAATATATGAATTGTACTGAAAAAAATGTTTTTAAAAAAGTTTTCGACTATAAAATACAAGTTAGGAGTATTTCTATTTTCTAATTTTATAAATAAGAGGGTATATGATATCTAAAAATAAATCATAATTCTGCAAATATTACTCAGAAAGATTAATGACAAGAAATAAGAAAGAATAAAGTAGAAAAATGAATCCACAAAGTTATGCCCATATTGTGGAAATATTTTAATTTGATAAAAATTGAATTTTTCATACAATGAGATACATATATTTTTAAATTGAAAATGAATTACTTTAATTTGAAATATTCTTTTTCAAAATTTGAAATACAAATTGAGAATATTATCAATTGAAATAAAAATTTAATGCATAGGATATATTTTTACAAATTAATACATAGAAAGCATGCATCATAAAATAGCACGTAATTTAAAGAAAATCTGTGACATTAATCAGCATAAAATAGCAATACAAAAAATAATTAACAAATTATTCATATAATATAAGGGCATATAAGAAGGATTTTAGCTTAGTTTTATAGAATATTAACTTCGCTAAATAACCATTTAGCGAAGTTATGCCTAATTTTAGAGAGGGGAATGGCCATATGCAGTATAATTTAAGTAATATTTATAATCCTGAACTTCCACAATGCCTGAATGACTTTTTAAATTACCTTGGAACTATTCGAGGTAAGTCAAAAAATACACAGGATGGATATCAAGTTGATTTAACCATGTTTTTTAGATTCTTAAAAATATATAGAGGAATTGTTAAGGAAAACTATGAATTTGAAAATATAGATATAAGTGATATAAATACAGATTTTATACGCAAAATAACTTTAAGCGATTTATATGCGTTTATATCCTTTGCTGAAAACTATAGAAATAATGGCAATTATGCCAGAGCTAGAAAAGTAGCTTGCTTAAAATCATTTTTTAAGTACCTTTTTAGCAAAGCTAAATTGATAGATACAAATCCAGCTTTAGAGCTGGAATCTCCTAAAATAGATAAGAGGAACCCTATTTATTTAAGTTTGAAGGAAAGCAAAATTCTTTTAAATTCTATAGATGGTAAATTTAAAGAAAGAGATTATTGTATCATAACCTTTTTCTTAAACTGTGGAATGAGACTTTCAGAGCTCTGCAGCATAAATATATCAAAGATTAAGGAAGACACGTTAACTGTAGTTGGAAAAGGAAATAAGGAAAGAACTATATATTTAAACAGAGCCTGCTTGATGGCTTTAAATAATTATCTTGAAATTAGAAATAAGGATTATGACAAAATAAAAGATAAGGATGCCCTTTTTCTAAGTAAAAATCATACCAGGATAAATAAAAGATCTGTGGAAATGATGCTTAAGAAATATTTAAAAAATGCAGGACTTGACAGCAACAAATATACGCCGCATAAATTAAGACACACGGCTGCAACTCTTATGTATAAATACGGAAATGTAGATATTAGAAGCCTTCAAAAAATATTAGGTCACGAAAATGTATCTACTACTCAAATTTATACTCATGTAGATGATGAACAATTGAGGGAAGCAGTAAATTCAAATCCTTTAAGCAATGAAGAAGAATAAAGAAGTACGTCTGTTCCCTACTCTTTCAAAGAACAGACGTACTTTTTACTTGGTTTCTTTTTTCTTTTTAATTCTTATAAGGCCAGGATAATCTTCATGAGTTATATCTTTATATTTTTCTCTATCTTCTAAAATTTCTTTTAATCCATCTATATCATCAATGAATTGAACATTGATTTCGTCATCTTTTAGATCTGATTGTGAATTTTGATCATCATTTAATTGAGAATGAGAGTCATCATTATTTTTTGTGATATTTTCTAAATCTTCCTCCTGATACTCTTTTACTTCCTCTTTATCATCTATAATTTGGTCAATTTTTATGGCCTTCATATCATACCCTTCCATTTCAAGACATTTGCCACAGTTGTCACATTTCTTGTTTGAATCTAAATCGCAGACTTCACATTCACCGCAATTATTGCAGGACTTTTTTTCATCAAATATGCAGTATTCTCTATTCATACATAGTACTCCTTTAAATTTTATATAAATATGTATATTAATAATAATCAGTATAGAACATAAGTTTGATATTTGTCAACTTATATGATATAATTCACATAAGTAAATTAGAGGGGTGTTTTCAATGACAGAACACAATCGAGATAGACAGTTTCAAATATATGAATTTATCAAGACTCAAATTAGGGAGAAAGGATATCCCCCTTCTGTTAGAGAGATATGTGCAGGTGTAGGTTTAAAATCTACTTCTACTGTTCATAGTCATCTAGAAAAATTAGAAAAAAAGGGCTTTATAAAAAGGGATTCTTCAAAATCTAGAACCATAGAAATTATTAATAGATCTGTTCCTAAAACTACTAAAAAAGAACTAATAGATATACCTATTGTAGGAACTATAACAGCAGGAATGCCTATTTTAGCAGTAGAAAATATAGAAGATGTATTTCCCCTTCCAATAGAATATGTAAAAAATAAAAATCAGTTATTTATACTCAAAGTACAAGGAGAAAGTATGATAGATGCGGGTATATTGGATGGAGATATGTCTATAATAGAACAGACTAATTTTGCTGAAAATGGAGATATAGTAGCAGCTTTAATTGACAACGAAGCTACTTTGAAGAGGTTTTTTAAAGAGAAGGATCATATAAGATTGCAGCCTGAAAACGAAAGTATGTCTCCCATTATAGTAGATGATTGTAAAATAATTGGTAAGCTGGTAGGAATATATAGAAGGTACTAGATATTTTTACGTAAATATACAAAGAGGTAAAGTACAGGTGTAAATATGCAGAAAGTTATTTTTCTTGTAGATATGAATGCTTTTTTCATAAGTTGTGAGGCAACACGTCATCCTGAAATTATAAATAAGCCTGCTGCAGTAGCTGGAGATCCTAAAAATCGGTCAGGTATTATTCTAACTGCAAATTATGAAGCACGAAGATTTGGAGTTAAAACAACTATGCTTTTACATCAAGCTCTAAAGCTCTGCCCAGATATGGTTGTTATTCCCCCTGATCATCAATTTTATAAGCAAAAATCCAGAGAAGTTATGAGTATACTTTCACAGTATACTCCTTCTATTGAGCAGAATAGTATTGATGAAGCCTGGCTTGATATGACGGGTTGTGAAGGAATCTTTGGAAAACCGTTTGAATCAGCTAAAAGAATTATGAATCACATTAACAGTGAGTTAAATTTAAGATGTTCTATAGGTATATCTCAAAATAAGTTCTTATCAAAAATGGCTTCTGATATGAAAAAACCTTCAGGTATTACAGAACTTTGGAGGCAGGATATTAAAGTAAAGCTATGGCCACTCCCTATTGAATCTATGTATGGAGTTGGTAGGCAAACTGCACAAAAGCTTCAAAGAATGGGAATTAAAACTATTGGCGATCTTGCACTTTTCAGTAGACAACATCTTATAAAAAAGCTTGGCAAAATAGGTGCTGAGATTCATCAGCTTGCAAATGGTATAGACATCTCTCCTATAAAACAACATTTAAAAAAGGATATAAAATCAATTAGTAAGTCTACTACATTAGGCGAAGATATTTCAGACATGGAACGTGCAAAAATTATTTTGATGAAACTTTCCGATGAAGTTGGAATGACGGCACGTAAATACGGAAAAAGAGGTCATATAATACAGATTAGCATTAAATATTCTAATTTTCAAACTATTACCCGGCAAACAACAGTACCTGCAACGTATTTGGTTAAGGAAATCTATTCTACTGGAATTAAGCTTCTTGAGAAGAACTGGAATCCACAATTGCCAATACGGTTATTAGGGATAAGTCTTAGTGGATTTAATGAAGATACTAGTGTACAGCAGATATCGATTTTTAATATGAAAGAAATTAAGCATGAAGAAAGATGTATGAGAGCTGCGTATAAAGTTGACAAAATAGAAAATGCCATTGATAGTATACGAAAAAAGTATGGCTATTCAATAATTAATCGTGCAATATTAATGAAGAAAAATAATAAAGATTAGTTTTTTAGGGAATACAAATATGTTTTTTTACATATACTTGTATCCCCTATTTTTACTTGGGTTCAAATATATTTTTACTGTAAAGTTATGTTTTTACCTGGTGGTGTAATTGCATCCGAAATGTTTTTAATTGAAAGATCTGTTATAGCTTTAAAAGGATTTCCCTGTTTGAACACGACAACTATTGGAGTTTCATCTTTACCAATTCCATATTCATCGGGTATGCTTTGTCCTGTAATGTCCATTGTACCACAGCTTATGTTGCCATGAGTTTCTGAAAACTGTTGTATTACGTCAATCATCTTATTCAGGTTTTGCGTAGAAGGACAATAAAAACCTATTGCAGAATAAAAACTATCCTCTATGAAGCCCTTAAAATTGTTGTCATTTAACTTTTTTAACATTGTTAATTCCCTCCTATTTAATATAATATTTATATATTACAATAGTATTTGGTATACCAAATACTATTGTAATAACTTCCATATTGTGATATACTACAAGAAACAGAGGAAGTATTCGGCAAAATATTTCCTCTGTTAGAGAGAAATTCAATTAGCTAAAATATGATGCTGAGTAGCTGTATACCAAAGATTATGGAGCTATAGGAGTTGTATCTTTAATTTGCTTTCTTGTAGGTTTTGGTATCTTAGGTAAAATTATGGACATTATGGATGCGTAAAGTGAAAGTACAGCAGCGAACGAAAATACAGCAGTCCAGCCAAAGGAACTGGCTAATAAAACTCCTACTCCACCACCTAAAAGAGATGCGGTTCCTTTGGCACTGTTAAGGAATCCATAATTAGCAGCAGAATAAGTTGTTCCAAACATATCTGCATTTACTGATGGGAATAATGAAAAAGCTTCACCCCAGGTAAACATTACACACATTAGACAGACTACATATAATATATTGCTCTTACTTCCTAGTATTGGTAGTATAAACAAAAAAATTGCATTTAATCCAAATCCAATCGTCATAGTTTTATAACGCCCAAGTCTATCTGAAATCCATCCCCAAAAAAACCTACTAGTACCGTTTGCAAAAGAATTCATTGTTACAGCTAACGTAATATATGCAGCAGCAATACCCATGTTTTTACCAAATGGTGTTGTATTTGCTGTTATTATAAGTCCGCCAACATTAATACCAAAAAACATTGACCAGGTAAGCCAAAAATGTGGAGTTTTTAACATTTCTGTAGGTCTAAATCCGATTTGAGATGGATCTAACTTTGAAATTGCTTCTTTTTTATCTTTTTTACTAGGTATTTTTTGGCCAGTAGGATAGCGTAAAACTAGTGCTGCAATTATAAGTATAACACCTTGAAATATTCCAGTACGCATAAATGGCACAGCCACATTACCTTCTGCTAGCATTTTTGCTATTATTGGAATAAAAGGCATTGAACCCATTCCATATCCTGCAACTATTAATCCAGAACAAAGACCACGTCTATCAGGAAACCAACGAACTGCAATACTAACACTTCCACCGTAGACAATTCCTGCCCCAGCTCCTGCCACAGCATAGAAAAAATAAAGACCGGCAATAGAGTGAGTTTGGCCCATCATACTCCATCCAAAGCCAACAAACACACCAGCTAAAACAAACATTAGTTTTGAACCAATACTATCAAGTAAATAACCAGCAATTGGCTGGGAAAAAGTTTGCATGATAATATATATAGTAAAAGCATACTGTACAATTGTTAGAGATACCTTTAAGTTTTTAGTTAGTGGAATTGCAAACAAAGTCCAAGAATATTGAAGATTTGCAATCATTACCATAGATATAAACCCAATAACAAGTTGAAACCAACGGTTACCTAAAATTGTTCCATATGCATTTTGGTTTTTAGCAATAAACTCAGTTTTGTTAAAATCAGACATACATTTTTCCCCCTTAAATATATATATTTAATTATTAATGTAAGATAGTATAAACGTTAAATATATTTGCTTAATTAAATAGCCCCAGGTCCGTTATATTGGCCCGGGGTTACACAACAATTGAGTGCTGTTGAAGACCTTGCGAATTTATACCCTCAATTTGAAAAATATTATTCTATTGTTTGGGATATAGTATTTTCTACTCCAACTTCCTTCAAACGTTGATTTGCAAATTGTTGAAGCTTTTGGATATGCTCTGGCTGTAGATGACTAAATCTCCCTTGATATTTAATATATTCACTAACTGGTTTGTATTTAGCTGGTTTTATGGTAAGCTTGTATTCACCATCAACAAGTTCATAAAGCTGTACCATTCCTGTTTCTACTGCTAATTTGGCAACTTTTACTGTCTTTTCTGCTGGGAAACTCCATCCTTTTGGACATGGAGCATGAATGTAGAGGAAGGCAGGTCCTTCTGCATTACAAGCTTTACGTACTTTATTCATTAAATCCACAGGATATCCTACTGAGGCAGTAGCTAAATATTTTAATTCTGGATGTCCATGTGCCATAATCTTTGTAATATCTTTAGGCATAAGTTTTCTACCTTCTGGAACTACAGGCCCTGCTGGTGTAAATGTAGTCCATGCACCATAAGGAGTAGTAGGAGAAGCTTGTATTCCTGTATTTGCGTAAGATTCATTATCATAACAGATAAATACTATATTATGTCCCCTATAAAAAGCTGCAGATAAAGATTGAATACCAATATCAGATGTACCACCGTCTCCAGCCATGACAATAATATTTGGATATTCCGCATCTGTTTTATGTTTTCTGATCATAGCTTTAAATGCAGCTGATATACCAGATGCAACTCCACCACCGTTTGTTATTTGTGCATGTATCCATGGAACAGCCCATGGACCACAACCATAGCTTGTATTTGCAACATACATACAACCAGTAGGCCCGATGAAAATTGTATTTTTACCGGCAGCTTTAGCAACTAATCTATACTGCAAAGCAGGGCCGCAGCCTGCACAGGTACGGTGACCTGGAACATAATATTCTTCCACTGGTGCTTGTTTAATAGATTTAATTTGTTCTAACATTTAACTTTCCTCCCCTCATTTATAGTTCAAATGGTGCCCAATAGCTTTGTTTTTCAATTTTACCTGTTTTATTTACCTCTTTCAGTATGTTAAACATCTTGTAAAATTCATCATGGGTAATCATTGATCCACCTAAACCTGCAACAAATCCTATTGTTTTAACTTTTTCATCATTATTGTATAAAGCAGCTCTAGCTTCAGTAAGTAAAACTCCTGCTCCACATGAAATTCCAAAGTTTACTGAATTGTCAACTACACCTACAACTTTAAATCTTTTTAAACATTCTCTTACTTGTTTTGTTGGGAATGGACGTAAAGTACGAAGTCTTACTACCCCAACCTTTTCTCCAAGATTACGAAGGTGCATTGCAACATTTTTTGCTGTTTCAGTATGTCCACCCTGCATGAAAATAACTATTTCAGCATCGTCGGTCATATATTCTTCCAGCCATGGATCATATTTACGTCCAAAGATTTTACCAAATTCATCATGAACTTCTTCAATTACTTTATAAGTACCTTCTACAGCTAAATGACGCTGATATTGTGTACCAGGACCCATTTCAGGTTCCATTTGTGCACCAAGAATCTGAGGATTTCTTGTATCTAAAACATGGTGATTTTTATATGGTGGTAAAAATGAATTAACCTGCTCCTGTGATGGTACATCAACTTCGCCAAGTATGTGAGATACGAAATATCCATCTTGACAGGCATATTGAGGTAAAAGGACGCTAGGATCTTCACCTATACGATAGTACATAAGAGTCATATCCAAAGCTTCTTGAGGAGTGGATGCCCATCCTTGAATCCAGCCTTGGTCACGACAGCACATAGCGTCTGTCTGTTCCGAACCAAAGTCTCCTGGTGGATCTAAAGTACGATCTGCAATTGCCATCTGCAGTGGCAGTCTTTCACCTGAAATTGGAGAATAAACTTCCATTGCATAAGTTACACCTACTCCTGAACTACCTGTAAATGCACGGGCACCAGCAGCTGAAGCTCCATAGACAACACTTAACTGTCCATGTTCACCTTCACCAAGAACAAATTCAGCATCTAATTCTCCATCTGCAACCATTCGTGCCAATTCTGACATGATTCCAGTATATGGACGAATTGGATAGGAACATATGACATCAACATTAGCTAACTTAACTGCGTTAGCTGTTGCAACACAACCAGACATTCTTTTTATATTAGTTTTCATTGTTTTAATTCACCTCCTGTTTAATATAAACTTAATCTTCAAAATCCAGTTCAGGAACTAAGCTTATTGCTCCAACCGGACACATCTCAGCACATAATCCACAACCTTTGCAATATTTTAAATTAAAATTAATGGGACTGTCTTTAGTCATAAGGTTGACACATGAATCAGGGCAGCTAATCCAACAAATTTGGCATTCTGTGCACTTTTCAGCATCCAATATTGGTCTCCTTGTACGCCAATTTCCGGTGATCATTCCTTCATTTTCTTTTTGTGGTGATTTAACAGTTCCTGCAAAAGGAATCTTTTCATATGGTACAGCCATTTTACAGCACCTCCTCAATATTTTGATGTTTTATAAAATATTCGCATCTACGACAACAGCTTGTTCATATGCTTTTTTAGCAGCACTTTTATTTACAACAATTTTTAATAAATTATCCATTTGTACAATTCCAGTACCTTTAACAATAGCAGCAGCTAGTGCTGCACCTATACCTTTACCAATACCGGATGCATCTGTTGCACCTTCTGCCCCTGAAAGAGTAATAATGGATTTTGACAATTTATTGGCATCTATTGTTATAATCTTAGAAAGGTTTTCCGTATTTTTCTTAATAAATTTGAACAAATACTCAGGTGACCTTTTAGTATTAATTACAAGAACAGCTCCAGGTCTAATTCCAGATAAAATGTCAATTCCCTTAACAAGAGTTTCTTCTGTAAGTGCAACAATATCTGGAGTCTCATTTTCATAGACATATTTGGATTCGATTGGTTTAGGGCTAATTTTACCATAGGCCCTTACTGGAACATAGATACGGTCAGGAAGATCGACATAATTTTCCCAGGCTTGAACACACTTATCTTCTAGTGCAGCAGCTTCAGTTAGAGAGACAACTACATCACGAGCTTCTTTGTTTTCATATACTCCTCTTCCCCAAACTGTGATTTGCTTTAAATCTGGTTCGGCAAACAAATTTTTATTTGTCACTATTCTCCACCTTCTTCTTTTAATAATTTAATACTTGGTAATATACACAGCTATAAAGCTGCTATTTAGGGGCAATCACCTCCTCAGATTTCTTTTTATGATTTACTTCAGCAATGGACTGATTAAAGATCTCTTGATTTATTTTGGTCTTTAATCCTGTTTTAAGGGATTTTTTAAGTGCTATGAATGAAGACTTATGGCATAAACTAGCTAATTCTGCACCAGTCATTCCTTCAGTATTTTCAGCTAATTGCCTAAAATCAACATCTTCTAATATAGGTAGATTACGAGAATGAATTTTTAATATGTTTTCCCTCTCACAAGTATTAGGTAAGTGAATTTCTAGTATATATTCAAAACGCCCTTCTCTTAGTAAAACTGAATCTATTAAGTGTATTCTATTAGTAGCTGCCAGTACTGTCACTCCAGTAGAATTTTCTAGATTATCAAATTCTGATATCAGCTGACTTATGAGCCTATCAGTTAAATTATTTGCTGTGTTAGACCTGGAATGACATATGGCATCGATTTCATCGAAAAACAAAATACAGGGGGCACTTTGCTTTGCTTTAACAAATATATCATGTAAAACCTTTTCAGCGTCTATTACCCAGTGAGATGCTAAAGTAAGACCATTTATGGTAATAAAATTTGCCTTAGTAGAACTACCAACAGCTTTTGCAAGTAAGGTCTTTCCGGTGCCTGATGGTCCTGTTAACAAAATGCCCTTTGGAGGAGTAAAATTATATTCTTTACACAATTTAAAATTGCGAAGAGGAACATCTAGTAAAGTTTTTAAAGTATCTTTAATTTCCTCTAATCCTCCAATATCTGACCACTTTATATTAGAAACTTCTGTAAAATACTCACGAGTAGATGATGGTTCAATTTCTCGTAAGGCACAGGTAAAATTGTCCATGGAAACTTTAAATGATGGAAACCTTCCATCTAAGCCAACTTTAGATAAAATATTACGTAAAGCTATCATGCCAGCTTCTTTGCACAAAGCTGAAAGATCTGATCCAACAAATCCATAAGTAACGTCAGCTATATTTTCTAATTTTACGTCATCATCAAGAGGCATACCTTTTGTATGGATTTGTAATATTTTAAGTCTCCCCTCTTTATTTGGAGGCATTATGGCAATTTCTTTATCAAATCTCCCTGCACGTCTTAGGGCTGGATCCAGTGAATCAGGCATATTGGTGGCACCAATTACAATAACTTGTCCTCGGTTCTCTAAACCATCCATAAGTGCTAGAAGTTGTGCTACAACTCTCTTTTCAACTTCGCCGTGTACATATTCTCGCTTTGGTGCAATTGAATCAAGTTCATCAAGAAAAATTATACTTGGTGCCCTACTCCTAGCTTCTTTGAAGATTCCTCGCAGTTTAGATTCACTTTCTCCATAAAATTTGTTCATTATTTCTGGTCCATTTACATGAACAAAATAAGCCTTTGTCTCAGATGCAATCGCTCTAGCAATTAACGTTTTCCCAGTGCCAGGAGGACCATAGAGCAAAATACCTTTTGGTGCCTCGAAGCCTAATTTTTTAAATATATCTGGATATTTAAAAGGCAATTCCACTATTTCTCTTATCTTTTTAACCTGTTTATTCAAACCGCCTATGTCTTCATAGGTAACCCTTGACTTTGAATCTCCAAGTTCACATTCTACAAAAACAAGATCAGTTTGTTCATTTATTTTTACCGGACCAGAGGGCGCTGTCCCACTTACATGAAAGGCAAGTTCAGTATGCCCAAAAAGCATTAAGGATAACTCATCTTCGGAAACCATTGGAATACCTTTAAGTATGGTTTTGATCTCTCTTTCGTCATCTTCCTTACATTTAAAAAATGTGTCTATTGGAGATAGCAGTACCTTACGTGCTATGGCCAATTCAGTTTTAGTAACTGTTACAATGTCATCAAGTCCTACTACTGCATTTCTTCGAATAATTCCATCCATTTGGATAAGAGGTATTCCATAAATATCATTAAATGATGGATAAACTTTGGCTACAGTATTTCTTTTGCCTTTGATATTAATAACATCTCCTGTATCTAATCCGAGTAATTCCATATCTTCTCTATTTATACGAACTATGCCCTTGCGAGAATCTTCTACTAAACCTTCTTTGACTTTCAATTTAATACTATTAAGTTGTACCATTTTGGCATGCACCTCTTTTTTTACTTTTAATAAAGTTAGGAAGATTAAAGTAGCAGTCATTTGATAAATTCAATTAAATAAAGTTAAATTTTAGTGTTTTTATGTTCTTAACATTGGTATACGGTATACCAACTTTGAGTAAAAAAATTTTAATGATATATTATATATATTGTTTAAGATTTAAAATTATTACAAGTTTGCAATGTGAGATGAGAATATTGGAACAGATAGTTATTGAATAAATATTAATTTAAAAAATATAACTATAATATTTGTTACTATGAAAAGTGGTGTATGGTATTCGGTATACCATTTGTTGATAAATTATGCTGTATTATATATTTTTAAGGCTTCAAGTAATTATAAAATGTTTTGAATTTATTTCTATGCTTATATAATATCATAGATATTTAACTATTTCAATATTTTACCTAAAAATATATTATTTGTATAATGCCATAAATAATACTAAAAGTGAGTACTTTTGTAGTCCTCACTATTTACTCTATTTATAATATTCATAAAGTATTAAAAATGTTACTATTATTTTTTTAAATATGCCATTTTCAAAAATAATTCACTGGATTTTTCAACGTGTCTCTTAGCTGAGTTATATGATTCAGCACTATTGTGCTGGCGCAAATTTTTGATAATTTCATTATGTTCAGTAAAAGCTTCCTGAAGTCGACCAGGTTTGGTGTAGGTTAGTTTTGTAAATTTACTGATATATTCACGAAGTGTACTAACAAAATAATATAAATGCGGACTTTCTGCAGCTTTATAAATAGCTTCATGAAAATTTCTATTTAATAAAGTTGATTTGGCAACGTTTCCTTTTTGGTACTCTTCTAACATTTTATTGTTAATAGAATCTAAACGATCTAGGTCACATTCTTTTATTTTTGAAGCTGCAATACTACAGCTAAGAGCTTCAAGTGATATTCTAATTATCTGAATTTCTTCTATATCTTCTTTAGTAAATCCAGAAACAACCACCCCTTTACGAGGAATATGAGTAACCAATTTCTCGAATTCAAGTTTTCTAATAGCTTCTCTTACTGGGGTCCTACTTATTTTTAATTGCTCTGCAATATTACGTTCTATAAGACGCTGACCTGGTTCTAATTTTCCATCAAGAATAGCATTACGTAAAATAGAAAATACCGAATCCCTAATATAACCCATATTATCAAATTTTATAGGTGAAAATTCATAAGTCAATTTATTCTACCTCCTTTAAAAATTACCTGACATGAAAATTGATGATATACTTTTACTACATTAAGAAAAGTATATCATCAACAGCTTTAATATGTCAATTTATAGCAATTATATTAAAAATATCTATAACTGTATAACTATGAAATTTACAATTATGATAAACTAAAAAGCTAGCTTTACTCTCAAAAGTGTCAAGAGTAAAGCTAGTTTTTTAGTTAATAGCATTTATGTATTGAACTATTTTTAGATTTCATCAGGTAGTATTGAATAATTATTCTTAATAGTAGAAAGTGTAACTATGGTTTTAGTTCTTAACACTCCCTTAATTAGTTTTATTTCATTTAAAATCTTTTCAAGAGTTTCTGTGTCTTCAGTAACAATTTTTAATGCATAATCGAAGTCACCAGTTAAATAGTGACATTCAATTATTTCATTTTCATTTTGAATAAATTCTACAAATTTTTCTGTAAAATTTGGATTTTTAAGACTTACAAACATTATTACTATGATATTTTTATTCATTTTCTTATTACTAATAATTATAGTGTATTTTTCTATTACTCCTGATGCATCAAGTTTTTTCAATCTATCACTTACGGCAGGTATTGATAATTTGATTTTACTACTTATCTCTGAAGCTGAAATTCTGGAATTTTCCTTTAGTAATTTTAATATATTAACATCTATAGCATCCATATTAAGCAAAACCTCTTTTTTAATTTATTAAATATATTATAGTATATAGTTAAAATTATTAAATATATTTTAGATAATAACATAAAAAATAAGGTTAAAATATCATTTAACCTTATTTTTTAAAAGTTTTTGTATTAAATTCATTGGATTTCTTAAAAGTTTTAATTTATACTATTCTTTTTTTTAATTCTTAGCTGCCTGTACCATAGCTTGTATATTTTTCAGTGGAGTTATAGTTCCCAAACCACAAGCTGGAGACAATATATGGACACCGCTTTTTAAACAATTTTTTGACAAGCTAGTTACTTCTTCTAAAGAACTATTTTGAAGAGAAAAAGTGCTTACATTTCCCATTATGGCTTTATTTGTTACATTTTCACACATTTGCTTTATGCTAGTTACAGCATCAAAACTTATAGCATCACTATGAAGTTCATTTAATTCCTTGTAAATACTTTTTAATCTTCCACATATATGAACTATAATACCGTATTTTGAATATTTATTTAATCCATCAATTATTTTATTTATATAAAAGAGTCCATATTTTCTAAAAGTGCTAGGACCTAATATTTCACCTGTTCCGCTTGGATCTGAAATAGTAATTAAATCAGCTCCTGCATTTAACTGTGCCTTTCCAAAGTTTATAAGATTATCAGTTACAAAATCCATCATTTCATGGGATTCTTTTGGTTTTACTATAAGTTCCTTATAATATTTAACAGGTTCCATAAGTGATGATGCGGTACTAATAGGACCTGTTAAATTAGCTATAATAGGCACATCTGTATTCTTGTCTTTTAAAAGTTTAATTGCATCTAATACTACTTGAGCTCTACCACTATTGACCTCTAATTTTTTTAATTTTCTCCATTCAGTTACTGAATTAATAGCATAAGAAGAAATTCTGGGTTCGCTTATTTTTGTTCCTAAAAATACTTTTGATCCCATACTTTCAGCTTCTATAGTCATACAAAAAGGCACTCCAAAATTTTCAAAGCCTCCATTTTCATACATACCTGCAGCCAAATCTGCCATTATTTTTGGATTTGTATGAGCTTCTGGCCATTCACAATGGGTTAAGTCCATTACTTCTTCCACTATCATATTCATCATTCCTCCAGGACATATACAAGGAGGTCTATCAACTTTTTTTCTCTTAAGAGATAATCCAAGCCTCTCTTTTTCAGATAACAAAAAACCACCAACCTTTATTTTGAATTTGTGTTATACAATAAATGATTTTACCTTTTCAACATCTATTGGGTATCCAATTTTTCTAACAGTATCCATCATTAATTGTATATTTTCTGAAGGGGTTTCTACAGGTAAACTACACCCGGACATTACCACATAACCTTTTAAACTATCGTATCCATCTAATACACATTTGGCAACTGTATTTACAATTTCTTTTTTTGTGCCTCCATACATTATATTTGAAGGATCTACATTACCCATTATTTTTACTTTATCGCCTAGTTCTTCTTTACATTCTTTTAAACTTTCTACATTGTCCATACTAAAACCACTGACACCTATTTTAGAAAGTTTTCCAACGTAGGGCCATATTTTTTTAGTTTTACCACATACATGAAGTACACATGTTTTCCCTTGAGATTGTATGAATCGTACAAGCTTTTCTAAATAAGGCATGCAGAATTTTTCAAAATGTTTTGGGCTAACTACAGTGCAAGAGGATAAAGGTTCTGAAATAGTAATAGAAAGTCCTAAACTCATTACAACTTTTGCGTATTCTATACATGTCTGTAAGGAAAGTTCACAAAGCTTATGTACGGCCTCTGGATTTTTAAAAAATAGTCTTGTCATGTTTTCTATTCCTACAAGGAAAAAGGCATTTGAAAATGGTCCTACTATACCTCCAGAACAAGCAACTTCTTTCCCAACTTTATCAACTAAATACTTCATCGCCTCAATATATACGGGCAACCTGCCATCTTTATAAGGATTTGCTATTTTTATTTTATCTATATCATCAATATTTTTTATGGCCGGTTTTAAGAGATCAGCAGTATTATCTTCTGGAAATGTAAGCTCACATCCCATAGCTTCTGCCCAAGCATATAAATCTGTGAATACTCTTAATCCATCCATATGAAATTTTTTATACGCTGCTATTTGTGCCTCAGCTATAGCTTGTCCGCTAGTATTAAAATCTGAAATCTTGCAGCCATAAATTCTTGCTACGCCGTTAGCTATATTAGGATTGCAGGGTAACCTATCTGCTTCTTGCTTTTTATTTAATGCTATAGATCTTTCTATAGGTGTCATTTGATCTTCCATAATTTTGATCTCCCCTTATATAGTTTCTGATGTTTGTTTTTTAATTAAAGCTTTAGCTCGTTTAGCGGCTTTTGAAGCATCTAAGGTATAAGCATCTGCCCCTATTTTATCTGCAAAGTTTTGAGATATAGGGCCTCCGCCCACCATGACTGATATTTTGTCTCTTATGCCCTCCTTTTTCAAAAGGTTTATTACCTCAGCCATGCCATCCATAGTGGTAGTCATAAGAGTTGAAAGTGCAATAATTGAGGCTCCTACTTCTTTGGCTTTATTTACAAAATCTATAGGGGGTATATCTCTTCCTAAGTCTATAACTTCAAATCCTTCTGTTTCCATCATTATTTTAACTAAGTTTTTACCTATATCGTGAGTGTCTCCTTCTACTACACCAATTACTACTTTAGCTTTATTTTCAGTTTCTTCTTTTTCCAAATGCGGCTTTAATATATCTAAACCAGAATACATAGCATCAGAGCACAAAAGTAGTTCAGGTATATAATATTCTTCTTCTTCATAGAGCTTTCCAGCTCTATTCATGCCGTCAGCTAATCCTTTATCTATAGCTTCATAAGCATTGATATTATTTTCTACACACTTTTTTGATATTTCTATAGTTTCCTCCTCTTGCATGTTTACTACAGAATCAGATAGTTCTTTTAATAAATCATCCTTCATAATAAAATCATCCTTTCTTAAATTTATATTTGTATATACAATTAAAAATTCAAAGCTTTTACAAAGTGATCTTGAAAATCGTCTCTTGTTGATAACTCTACTATTTTTATATTATTTCTAATAGTGCTCATCTCATTCAGCTTGTCCTCATTTATAAGGGCTGTCTTCGCTCCTTCTATAGCTGAATTACCTACAAAAGTTATTTTATTATTAAACCCTTTAGGTATAAGGCCTATTTTTTTTATACTTTCAGGATTTATATGATAGCCAAAAGCACCTGCAATCACTATTTCTTCTATAAATTCCTTATTAAATCTTCCGGTACTTAATATTACCTTTCTCTTTACTAAAGAAGCTGCTATATCTATAAGTCCACTTCCGCATATTCCCTTAGCGCTTTTATTATTTATAGTTGAATAAGTTAAATTAAGGTTATTGTCTATATCAAAACTTTCGATAGCTCCTTCTTCTGCTCTCATTCCACAGGAAATGTTCATTCCTTCTAGAGCAGGGCCTGCAGCCGTAGAAGAAGCTGCCATTTTTCCATTAGATATAGCTGCTATTTCTCCATTGGTTCCTATGTCTATAATTACGGGGGGTCTCCATTTTAAATCCAGCCGTTCTAATACATTCCATTAAAGTAGTTTTTCTTTTCACTTTAATTTCTACATCTCTATTTATAAATTTTACTAAGCACATTTTAACTTTTCTCCTCTAGCTAACTAAATGATATGTAACATTGCATAACCGTATAATACTAGTTTAATTATATTCCTATATGTGAAAATTTAACAATAATTATATGTAAAACAAATAATCAACTTGAATGATATAAGATTTTTTTATAGATAAAATTACCAATACAATCTATGATAATATTAAAATATGCAATTTATTAAAAATAAAAAGTAAAGAAGGTATTGATAAATGAATGATTTACCCCAAATATTTAATGATTTTAGTGATTCTAGAAAACAAGGATTTATAACTATAAAAAATCTAAAGGATGAGGGTAAAAAGGTTGTAGGAACTTTTTGTACTTTTACTCCATGGGAAATTATAAATGCTTCAGGAGCTTTGGCTGTTTCACTGTGTTCAAAAAGTGATGAAACCATAGAAGATGCGGAAAAGCATTTACCTAGAAATCTATGCCCGCTTATTAAATCAAGTTACGGTTTTGCTATAACGGACAAATGTCCTTATTTTTATTTCTCAGATTTAATTGTGGGAGAAACTACTTGTGATGGAAAGAAAAAGATGTATGAATACTTAGGTGAATTTAAGAATGTACATGTAATGCACCTGCCGCAGATGCCTGATGATGTTGACAGCTATAAATTATGGAAAGATGAATTGATAAAATTAAAGGAAAAGCTTGAAAAAGAATTCAATACAACTATAACTGATGAAAAGTTAAAAAATTCTATAAAACTTCGTAATAGAGAGAGAAAAGCTTTAAAGGAATTTTATGAATTAGGAAAAATGTGCCCTCCTCCAATAACAGGCATAGAGTTACTTAAAATTTTAAATGGGTCCTCTTTTAAATGGGACAAGGAAGCTTTAATCAATGACTTACATAATACAACAGCAAAAATTAAAGATGCTTATGATAAGGGAGAAAGTAAAGTATCACAAAATGCAAAGAGAATATTGATTACAGGCTGTCCAATGGGTGAGGCTACAGAGAAAGTTGTACATGCTATAGAAGATAATGGTGGAGTAGTAGTATGCTATGAAGATTGTACAGGCGTTAAGGAAATCTCTAAACTTGTAGATGAAACTAAAGATCCTATAGATGCAATCGCTGAAAAATATTTAAAAATAGGCTGTGCTTGTATGACTCCAAACAACAATAGAACAAATTTAATTTCAGAGCTTATAGATGACTATAAAATAGATGGAGTAGTAGATGTAATACTCCAGTCCTGTCATCCATACAGCGTAGAGTCTTACGGAATAAAGAAATTTGTAAATGAAGAGAAAAAAATACCATATATGGCTATCGAAACAGATTATTCAAAAACAGATGTAGGTCAGATTAAGACAAGAGTTGCTGCTTTTGTAGAAATGCTATAATTTATTCATCACCATAAACAGAGTTCTTGGCATCAGGTTGAGTTTTGACTCCACCTGATGCTTATTAACAGGCTTCTTAGTGCTTCAGCACTTAGAAGGCGTTATCCTTTAGGGAAAATCATTATCCAGGCGCGTAGCAGTGCTTATCCCCCACTTTGATAGAAGATGGGGGTGTTAGCAATGGTAGCGATCGGATAAACATATAACTATTTTAATATAAATTTAAGAAGGTGTTTAATTATATATGGAAATTAAAAAGGATTCAATGACCCCAAAAGAAAGAATGAAAACTCTATCAAAAGGCGAACCTGTTGATAGGATACCATGTACTCCTATGATGGGCGTTACTTTAGCTTCTTTTATTGGAAAAACTACTTATGAATACTATCATAATGCAGATGTAACTGCTGAACTTGAAATAGCTCTTTTTAAAAAATTTAGACATGATAGTGTTGGTGTAGGTGTTTCTCTTAGAGAAATTGCAGAAGCTATGGGAACGAAAATTATATATCCTGAAAATTCTATTTCATATGTAGACAAACCTGCTATAAAGGATATAAATGATGTATCCAAGCTTTCCCCTGCCGATCCCTATAAGGATGGAAAACTTCCAGTAAGACTTAAAGCAGTAAAAATGGTAAATGATGCTTTAGGTAAAGAAGTAAATGTCAGTTTTTCGATTCCTGCTCCTTTTACAACAGCTTCAGATTTATTAGGAACTGAAAATTTTTTAAAGGCGGTGCTTAAATATCCTAAAAAGGTTCATGAACTTTTAGACATAGTAACAGAATCTAATTTTAAAATTATAGATATTATAGCAAATATGGGAATTGGTTTTGGTATGTGTGACCCTGTTTCTTCTTCAAGTATAATAAGCAAAAGGTTATATGAGAAGTTTTCTATGCCCTATGTAAAAAAATGTGTAGATAGGATGAGAGAAAAAAGTGGTATGGGAACCTCCATGCATGTGTGTGGTAAAAGTAAAGAAATATGGAATAGTTTAATACAAACAGGAATAACCACATTGAGTATTGATAATACTGAGAATCTAGAAAAGGCTAAAAAGGCTGTTGGAGATAAGGTTTGTTTGGTTGGCAATGTATCACCAGTAGATGCTGTACGGTATGGAACTTATGATGATGTTGTACGTGAAAGCAAACTTTGTATAAAGAAAGCTTATAACAATCCAAAGGGATTTGTACTTAGTACTGGATGTCAAATTCCTATAAATTCTCCAATTGAAAATATACAGGCACTTATGGATACTGCAAGAAGTTTTGGTTCTTATCCTATAAAACCAGATTTGCTGTAGCCTATCTTGTATATAAAAAACTCCACCATTTAAAATAATGAAAAGTTTCATAGGTGGAGTTTTTATATGGGAAACAACTAGCTTAACTTTATACTTATATTATAATCACTATATTTCATCTAAGGACTTCTGTTTTGTTTCAACTCCTAAAGTGGCAATAATAAATGCTACTATTATAAGTATAAATCCAAGTGTTATAAACACAACTTTGGTATCATAATTTTTAAGTATCCATGCTACTCCATAGGGACTGAATATGGTTGCCAGTCTTCCAATAGCATTACAAAATCCAGAGCCTCTCATTCTTATATTTGTAGGAAATAATTCCGGAACGTAGATAGCAAGTCCAAGTGTAAGTAAAATATATATTATTACAGTTAAGAAAAATCCCATTGTTAATATTATTCCCATAGCATTTTGTGAAGCGTAGGCATATCCAAGTGCACCAGCTGCAAGCATAAATACAGTAAGACACCATTTACGCCCAAATTTATCTACAATAAAGCTGCCAATTAAAGCTCCAAGTGGTGCGCCTATCATCATTATAGTTGTATATCCTAGGGATTTGGAAATATTTATTCCCTTTCTCAAGAAAAACGTAGGTGCCCAACTTACAAAGGTGTATATCAAGGTGTTTATTGCAATTAGTACTACACAGCCTACAATAGTTCTCGAGATCATATTTTTACTAAATAAATCAGTAAATTTTCCTTCATCCTTATGTTTCTCTTTTTTTATTACGCTGGGCTGAGATATGGAATTTCTTGATTCCTCTTCTGCTGCACTGTAGAATATGTCTACTACATCCTGTGCATCTTTTTCCATTCCCTTTGATTCATACCATCTTGGAGATTCAGGCATACTTTTTCTAAGATACCATACAATTATGGAAAATACTCCTACAAATACAAACATCCATCTCCATCCAAATCTAGGTATTATGATATACCCTAAAAATGCAGCTGCTGGAGTAGAACAGTTTGTTATAAGAGAAAGCATGGATACCCACTTTCCTCTCGTCTTTGATGGTACAAATTCTCCAAGCAATGCATATCCTGTAACAATTTCAGCACCAAGACCAATCCCCATTATTCCTCTACAGGCTATTAAAAAAATCATATTAGGAGAAAATGCAGCCACAAGAGAGGCTCCTCCAAATATTAAAAGATTCAACTGATAGGAAAATTTACGTCCGAAACTATCCCCTAAAAATCCAGTAAGAAGTGAACCTATTAAAAGTCCTAAAAAAGTTACAGAGATAAAGGTAGCATTTAAGCCAATATTTGACCATCCACTTTTTAATAATACTCCTAAAACTCCGCCTGCCAGATATACATCAAAACCATCTAAAAATATTCCAAGGCCTATAAGCCATAATATCTTGTAATGCAATTTAGATACTGGAACATAATCCATCTTTTCAGAAATGTAACTAACTGATTCCATTAAAATACCTCCATCCAATAAGTGCAAAATTAATTTTTTTTATATATAATTTCACTGGCCAGTAAAAATTATTTTCTAAAATTGAGTATAAAAAATAGACCTTCCCATGGGGCGAAAGGTCTATCGCGGTACCACCCAAATTTATCACTTAAATAGTTTAACGGCTTCATGCCGGCACAAGTCCTACTGATTTCAGATTGCAATTTAAGGGTGAGTTTCAATATAATATAAATGTGTTTTTTCACCATGCGCACTCTCTTTAAAGTATAATTATATCTACTTGTCCCTATCATTATTTTTATAATATTAAGTTGTTAAAATAAAAAAGCGGTATTGTTTCTCTTGGAGCGAGAAACAATACCGCGGTACCATCCAAATTTTTTCTTTATAAAATAACGGATTCAACCGATACAGCCTACTGATATTTCAGCCAATAACTCGAGGATGAGTTTTCAATATATAAGTATTGTGAATTTACAGCAAACATCACTCTCTTTGAATATTATATATCTACTTGATTCCTGTCATAGTTTTTTAATTTGATTTTCTTAATTGTAGTACTAATTTAAGCTATTGTCAAATAAATTTTTTAATCTTCCTTTATCATGTTTATTAACCTATTTTAAAAAATTATATATAAGAAGTTCTATTCAAAACAAATTTTTAATATATATCAATGTAGCATGTGAATGCAAATTTTACTTTACATGTTATAAAATGTGTAAAAACGGGGGTATTAACTTATGCCAAATTACAAATTAAACATTCTCTTTAATTCAAAGGATGTTGCAACTGTTTTTGATGCAGGTCAAAATGTAGTATTATTAAAGAAAACTTCAACTGGAAATTCTGTTGCATGGGTAACATTTCAACCATTTGAAAGTAATTATGTAAGCTGGAATGATAACTATGCAATTTATGCTTCAAACTCAGAGTTAAAATCGGGAGCTACGATTGACAAGTTATCTGAAGTTAGTGCAGTTTCAAAACAATTATATACGTTTAATAAGGGAACATTTGATCCTCCTGAATCAAATTCAGATATACAAGAAGGACAATATGCTATTGAGCATAAGATGGCTGGATATGATACATTAATTTTTGGTCTAACCCAAGAAGCAAAATGTAATGGGGTTTTAGTTTCTGGAAGCCCAATTAATGCTTCTATAGTACCATTGAATCAATCTGCAAAATTCACTCCATATGAAATTGTAACAGTTTACCTTGAAGCAGATATTACTAATGGTACTGTTGTTACAAATGTTATTAGCAATTCCTTAGATGTAACATTTGGTGGAGATACTACTGAAGCTACTATTCAATACGATTCTAGCATAGGAGGATTTAAACAAATTAAATAAATATCTATATATAAAACTTTGTTAATCTTGAGCAAAGTGAAAAGAATGCTTAAATTGTAATATATTATTGGTTTGTACAGTATAAGGAAAAATTGTCTGACATATCAAATTTCTGTATACCTATATATACGTGTAAGAACAAGCTACATATTTGAATTCCTATACAATATGCGGTCTTATTTTTACACGTATCTTTATGTAATATTAGCTAATATATCTATATGTGGAATACTATCTTCTAGATTTTATCGTCACAACCTTGGTAAGGGCATTTCTGTTCTATAATAAATACTTCATTTCTTATTTTTAAAATTTTATATATTTCTTCAGCTTCTAATTCTTCAAACTTCTTTAGTTTCCAATTTAATGGTTTCCCTTCCTTTAATAATTTTTGTAGCTATTTTATTATTGCAATAACTTATATACATAAAGGTAAGAAATATTTAATAAACTAAAATGTGGAAAAGTATTGAATTTACACATGTATATACATTATAATATAAATGTTGAAGTTATAAAATTTATATTATTAGAGGTGAGTATTTATGTAGGAAGTCATTATTGACGTAAATATTCTGCAGTATTATACAAAAAATATCAATGAATCTTACTTAGCGGGAGTTTTTGTTCCTCCCACTAAGTTTAGATGAATTATCTAGGGTCGTACCTACTGTTATCTCCCACTTTGATAGAAGTGGAAGTGTTACAGTAGGTAACCATCAGATAAGAGGTTAGTTATTTAAAAAGATTAAAAAATAAATAGCTCTTTAAGAAAGTGATGTGAATTAAATGAGTAGTATTTCGCGAAGGATTGAAAAATTGCCAGTTACGCCCATGCTTTGGACAGTGCTGTTTTTGTCAGGTATTGGATGGCTGTTTGATGCCATGGATCAAGGCATGATGGCTGGTGTAATGGCCTCAATTGGAAAGTCATGGAAGCTTACTCCTGCCGATTTAGGTTTACTCGGAAGTGCTTCAGCAGTGGGAATGGCTATTGGTGCCGCTGTAGCTGGTATGGTCGCTGACAAATATGGTAGAAGAACAGTCGTTACATTTACTCTTGTTCTATATGGATTAGCCAGTGCCGTATCCGGTATTTCTCCTAACTTTAGTATATTATTGTTGCTGCGATTTTTAACTGGATTAGGGCTAGGTGGAGAGCTGCCTGCAGCATCTACTTTGGTTAGTGAATTTTCACCTGCTAAATCCCGGGGGCGGATGGTTGTTTTGTTAGAAAGTTTCTGGGCTTGGGGATGGATTGCTGCAGCTTTAATTGCTTACCTTTTGATACCAGTATATGGATGGCGTATTGGATTTTTCTTAGGAGGAATACCAGCACTGTATGCAGCCTATCTGAGAAGAAATGTTCCAGAATCTCCTCGATACTTGGAACAAAAAGGACGTCTGAAAGAAGCAGATGGAATTGTACGTAAAATGGAACAACAGGCTGGAATAATTAATAATGAAATAGCTGTAACCGATTTGTCCAAAAATAAAAAAATGAGTAGTATCACTCTTGCTGATTTATGGTCCAAAGCTTATTTTAGGCGCACCATTGTGCTGTGGGTTCTATGGTTAGGTATTAATTTTGGATATTATGGGTTTGTTTTATGGACTCCGACTCTGCTTGTTGGCAAAGGGTTCAGCTTAGTAAAGGGATTCCAATTTACATTAATTATGAGCATTGCCCAACTGCCCGGATATTACAGTGCAGCCTATCTAATAGAAAAGATTGGTCGTAAAGTAGTTCTAGTAGTCTACTTAATAGGTACCTCCTTATCAGCATATTTATTTGGTCAAGCAACATCTGCAGTTACTGTGCTTGTTTTCGGATGCCTACTTTACTTCTTCAGTCTAGGAGCTTGGGGTGCAGTGTACGCTTATACACCGGAAGTTTATCCTACACGTGTTAGAGGCAGTGGAGCCGGTTGGGCAGCTGCAATTGGCCGTATTGGTGCCATCGCTGCTCCTTACATCGTTGGATTGGTGTATGAAACTAAAGGTAAACAAGCTGGCTTCACTTATGTATTTCTTATGCTAACTATAGTGTTCGCAGTAGTTGCATTAGTAGTTGCTCTAGTTGGTATTGAAACTAAAGGTCGAGCCCTTGATGAAATAAATGTGTCTTAACTCTATCTTTTATTATGAAATCTCTTTTCCTACTATTAGAGAAGCCCAAATCTATGATTTGGGCTTCTCTGCTTAACTGGTGGATAGGGATACATTTAAATATGTTTCCATATGTTGAAAGTTATTATTTACATACATCAACCCATGTTCCAGAAGTTACGTTTGATAGTTCTTCTGGAGTAATTTTTACAGCAGAGTTACGTGAGCCAGCAGCAGGATATACATATTCGAATTTTTTAAGTGATTCATCAAGATAAGTGTCCATTTGAGTTTTTAATCCAAATGGACAAACTCCTCCTACTGGATGCCCGGTAAATTCAAGTACTTCATCAGCACTTAGCATCTTGGCTTTTGTGTGAAAATAATCTTTAAATTTTCTATTGTCAATTTTTGCATCGCCTTCTGATAATATAAGTATATTTCTATCTTTTAATTTAAAGGCCATAGTTTTAGCTATTAAAGCAGGCTCAACTCCAAGAGCGTTAGCTGCTAATTCAACGGTAGCAGTACTTTGACCCATTTCGATTATTTCAAGAGATAAATTGTTATCTTTGAAATACTGTTTTACACTTTCTAAACTCATCAAATCACTCCCAATTATGTATATTTATCTGATGGCTACCTACTGTTATCTCCCACTTCTATCAAAGCTATGCATTGCACATATTAATGGTAATTAATTACCATTAATGTTTAAAAAATAAACTCATAGATAAATTGAGCATTTTATATAGCTTAATTGGAACATACTGGTGTAAATTGATGCTTTAAAGCTCTTTTTACATCTCAAAACTTTATAATTAATGTGCCATTAATTGGTATTAATTTCTTGGCGGATACTCAAAAACCCGTATTCCATAAGGGCTTGAACAGCTTACCAATTAAATTCCAAAGTTATGTGCAATGTATAGCTTCTATCAAAGTGGGAGATACTAGAACTCTTGAGATTTAGCGATTTAGAGTTCTTATGCTGTGCATAATAGTAGCTATGCCCTTAGATAATTCATCTAGACTTAGTGAGAGAAACAAAACTCTAAAGAGAAAGCGATTATCACCAAATCAAAGATTTAGGATATCTGCTTGCACACAGCGAAAGCGACTATACCAAATCAGAGATTTGGAATATCTGCTTTTCCCACTAAGTAAGATTTATTTATTGATGAAATAATTATTAAAATTAAGTATAAATAAATACCTACTCTTTTACAAGGTAAATATTGTATGAAAATATAATCTCCAATTTCTTTCAAGACAATCATTTTATCACCTAGGGGTTACCCATGCCTTTAATTTTCCATCCATTTGCATATTTTTTCAACGTGACAAACGTACCATCTTTACTATTATCACTATTAAGCCAAGCAGTATCAACTTCCACTTCTGTTCTATTACCAACATTTTTTATGGCTAAGTGATTTTCAGAGTCTTTAAGAATAAAGGATATTGGCTTAATGTTTGCCATACCTTCAACCATAGAGTTCATTTTAACGAATTTTAGATTATAAAGAAGATCTTCCCGAGCCTTTCCTTGATCTATTCCAAGATTATCTGTAAGAGAATCAAGCATTACAGTTGGGGCTAAACATTCATAAGCTCTTGTCTTATCACCATCATTAATAGCTTTAAAATACGTTTTTACTACATCCACTGGATCAAGTGAAACAATGTCTTTATTTTTCCCAAGTTCAGTAAACAAACTCTTTTTCTGAACCCAATCTTCAAAATCTAATCCTGTAATATCCTTTAAATAATGTTTCTTCACTGAAGGACCAATTTCAAATTGATTAAAAGCTAACCAAGCACCAACTACCTTTTGATTATTAACCAATAATACTAGATTAGAAGGATATTTCTTATATTTACTGAGATCTGAAGCATCCGGAAGTTCATCAACCAAAGAATATCTCCATACATCAACAGTTGTTCCTTTTAACGGTGTCAAGTCGAGGCCTACATCTTTTGAAAACTCATTTGCTAGCTGCCAAAATAGTCCTATGGGATATTGACCTGGACCCACATTCCATGTTTTAGGAACATCAACTTTAAATTTATGTGGATTTTTTTGAACTTTTAAATCATAAAATTTTAAGAATGCTTGTGGAGTAAGATCTGACTTAACAGCATTTGTACTTTTATCGGATTTACCACATCCAGATAGCAGCATCATAAAAATTATTATGAATAAAAAAATTTTTTTCATAAACAACCTCTCTATTATTTAATATTTAGTTGCAATTAAATCAGCGGACATACATTTTAAAATAAGCTGCATACTGTAATCAACATCCAACATTATGAATAATTTCATTAGCTTTTTCTATTTCTTTGGATTCGATATATATTTCATAGTGTTCATGTCCACTTTTTCTTCCATTATGTCTTATTATTTTAGTCTTTACTTTAATACCATTGCTAATAAGCTTATATTTTATCATACAATATTTTTCTACTGTTGTAGCGAAAAAGACCATTTCCCAACTATTCCTCTTAAAATATTGAAAAAGCTTTTTTAACAAAAATATCACTTCCTCTGCTATTACCTGAAGTTTATTATATCATCTATATGTTTATTATATATAACTTATATGTATTCATCAATTATATTAGGTAGTCATAGGATAACGAGTTCTAAGCATCAGGTGGAGCCAAAACTCCATCTAATGCTTAGAACTCTGTTTACATTTAAATGATAAAAACTTACTTTATCAAAGTGAGATTTTTTTGCTTCAGTCAATAGTGTTAAATTTTAATATATTTTATTTGCCAGCAGCAGCGGAAATCATTGCTTTCACATTTTCTATCTTTGCATTTGCAGGTATATCACAACCAGATGATAGAATAAATCCTGGACCCATATCTTTTATTAGGCGAGAGCTGTAATCATATACCTCATCAGGAGTTCCAAGAACAAATTTTGAAGCCTGAACATCTCCTTTAATACACATACGATCTCCTAGTTTTTCTTTAATTTTGTAAATATCTGTAGTACCATCTGTTTCAAATACACAAGTACCTTTTGGAAACTCTTTAAAATAGTCAAGTCCACGTTCCCAATTGGAATCAGCATGAAAACTTGCAGCTGCTCCTGTCTCTATTATAGCGTCAGTTATCTTTTTAAGATTTTTCCATACAAATCTTTCCCAAAGTTTAGGATTATAGAAATCAGGACATCCTCGCCCCATAGCTATGAATACGCCTAAAGGGTCAACAGCATTTTTAATAGCTTGTTTCATTGCTTTAATGTTTGCATCAGTAATTATGTCCATTACCTCTTCTACCTTTTCAGGCATCTTTCTTATATCCATCATAAATTTTGATAGTGTACGGCCTACACTTAAGTAATCAATAGGATGTACTATTTGAACTGCACCATAAAGAGGATATCCTTCATCATTTATATTTTTCATATACTGTGGACATTTAGTTATTACTTCATTTAATACATCTAAATCTAAGTTTATCTTTGAAGCAAAATAATCATCTCTAAAAGCTTCAAATCCTTTATTTATTATAGTATCATAATCATCTGTGGTCATCAATTGGCGCTCATCAACCTGCCAGAGCATATTATCTGGGAGTTCACGTCCAGGAAGCTTCATATTTGAAAAAGATGTAGTTCCCATAGTTGATGCGAAACAAAATGAAGCTGGTGCTGCATCAACATCTCCAAACATTTTCATTCCTTTTAATATAACCCTATTTGACAAGTCTAAATCTGCTACAAAATCAGACATTTTTATACCAGTTAACTTTGGAAAAATACAAATTCCAAATGGAACAACAGGTGTCCTATCAGTCTTCTCCAACTTAATTGCTTTTTTAACTCTGTTTAAATGTTCATTATATAATTCTTCTGTAGTTTTCATATTATTTTACCCCCATAGCTTTTTTACAAAAATCTACTGTCTGCTGTGCATCTTTACAAACTAAATCTGCACCCATATATTTCCCTGCATTTTCATCTACAGGACCACCTCCAACTAGAATCTTTAAATCTTTTCTAAGTCCTGCATCTTCTATTTCTTTTATACATTGTTTTACATTATCAAAGCAAGTAGTCAAAAGACATGAAATTCCTATTACCTTAGGCTTATATTGTTTTATAGCTTCAATATATTTTGCTGTAGGTACATCAACACCTAAATCCTTTACATCAAAGCCGTTACTCTTCATTACAGTAGTTACTATATTTTTTCCTATATCGTGTATATCATCATAAATAGTTCCCATTACAAATATGCCGTTATTTGGTCCTGAAGCTTCTCCCAATCCTCCAATAATTTCAGAAGCTTCATTAAACACTTCAGCTGACATAATGAGTTCGGATAAAAAATATTCCTTTTTTTCAAATCTGTTTCCTACAATTCCCATTCCCTCTTGCAAATCTGCTATAATTTCTAATACTGGTGTTCCACTTTCTTTTTGTGCCTTTACTTCTGCTAAAACAACGTCTTCATCTAAGTCCGCCATTGCATCAATTAATTTTTTACTCATTTTCATATCCTCCCTTTAATACAAAATAAGAATTTGTGTTAATTTGTACTAATGTTAGAATATCATATATATTGTGGAAATTCAGCACACATAATGACTGAATTTGATACATTTATTTATACACTGTGAATACTTTTATTACACATTATTTTAGTCAAAAAAATATGCAATTCACACTTTACTGTGTAAATTGCAATTACATTTAAACCTATTTAGTTTTTGAAGTTTCTGTTAATGTTTGAGCACTTGCTGTAATCTCTTCTAATGTGGCATTCATCTCTTGAGTAGAGGCAGCTTGTCCTTCAGAAATGGATTGTGCTTCACTTATTACGTTAAAAATATTTCTAATATATTTATTTGTCTCTGACAAAGATTTGAAACTTTTTCTGATGATTGGTTGATTAATTGAGCTAAATTTTTTATCATAACAATGAGTTCATTTAGAATAAAGATTCTAATCATAACAGTTATATATACCTTCTTCTCTTTTCCTTCTTGCATTATTACTTATATAAGATCCCTCTACTACATTTTTATAACCCTTCTTTATAACTATACTCTTAATATAGTCTACATGTGGACATCTATCAGAATGATGACTATCATGTACCATACAAGATGCTAAATGAACTACAACTTCATTTTTGCTAATATCAGTTTTTTTATTTAATTTCTTAGAGAATTGCTCTAATTTAGCTGCAACTCCTTTTCCACTGCATCCACCACAAGTAAAAGAAATATATCTTGTGGCATCATCATAATCTTTAAAAACTCCATCCTTATTATAAAAAGCATTTGTACATGCAAATCCACTGCACCTTCTTTGTGCAATATCACATTGAATGATAACAACATATTTAGTATTCATACTTATTCCCCCTTTTTTTAATTATAATTCTAACCTGCTATAATAAAAAAGTATCAGTTTTAACATATTTTATGGTATCAGTTATTGGAGGGCATAAAAAGGCACTGAATATTATTCCTCATTAAAAAGGTCCTAATGAAATAAGATTCAGTGCTTTTTAACATTCTTACCTGGAGATAAGAATAAGCATTAGATATGAAGAGCAGCCTGGAACGCCTGGTTAACAGCTGTGCCGATTGTACCAACTTCCTGACAGTCACCAACTATATAAACATTGGTTTCAGGAGCACAGTGGCGAAGTTTTTCTACAGTATCTGTTCTCGAACGCATTCCCATAGCAAGCAGTACCGTATCTGCTTCATACATAGCAGTTTTTCCAGTTTCAATATTATCACAGATAACCTCAGTATCACAAATTTCTTTAAGGCGATTCAAGTATTTTACAGGAATACCTTTGTCTTTAAGTATAGTCTGAAATTCCTTAGCACTTGTGCCTGAACTTTTTATCAGCTTGGAAAAGCTCTTTTTTTGATCTTCCATTTCGATAACGATTACATCTTTCCCTTCATCATGAAATTCAATTGCAGCTTCAATACCAACAGCACCGGCACCTACAATAACAATTTTGTCTCCAACAAGACTTTTGTCAGATTCAGCATCGATGGCCCAGTGTACATGCTTTTTATTAATTCCGGGAATACTCAAAGGAATGATAGGATCCGAACCAACTGCAATTATAATTGCATCATAATTTTGGGCATCAAGCATATCCTGTGTTGCATCTGTATTAAATAAAATTTTTGCACCTGTAGCTTGGCACTGTGCAGCTGTGTGCTTAAGCCATTTTAAATAATCCTGACAATCAACTTTAAACGGAGGAAGTGCAGCTCCTTGTACATTACCACCAAGTGAACCTGATTTTTCATAAAGAGTTACATTGTGTCCACGGTCAAGTAATGTCTGCATTGTCTGGATTCCACCAGGGCCTCCTCCTATTACAGCAACTTTCTTCTTAATAGGCGCCTTCGGAACAACACCATCTCTAAGTTCACTTGTCATTCCTGAAATAGGGTTAACAGCGCAATATATTGGTTTGGGAATAAAAAGATGTTTTGTACAAGTATCACAGCGTAAACATGGACGCCTGTCTTCAGGGCGGTTTTCAGCATACTTTCTAGGCATATCAGGATCTGCCATAAGTGGACGACACATAGCAACGAAATCAGCCCATCCATTAGAAATGATTTTTTCAGCATCTTCAATACTTGTAATAGAGCCTACTGTAGTTACAAGAAGATCAGGATAAGCCTTCTTTACATCCCGTGCAAAATGAACATTAAAGCAGCGATCCATCATATAGTTTTGGCACCAGTTACGGTAATATTTCATATTGAAGTCACTGTGAAGTCCAGCAGAAACGTGAAGAATATCAATATGATCTTTTAATAATCCGATAAGTTCAAGTGTTTCTTTAAAATGCATACCTTCTTCTGCAATTTCATCAGCAGAAATACGAAATTCGATTACGAAGTCCTCACCGACTTTTCTGCGGATAGCATCACATACTTCAATAGCAAAACGTGCCCTGTTCTCAATTGAACCGCCATATTCATCTGTTCTATGATTATAAAGCGGGCTAGTAAACTGTGAAATAAGGTTACCATGTCCACCATGGACAAGACAGATATCCATTCCTGCTCTTTTCATACGCGCAGCAGCATTGGCGTATTTTTCAACAGTTTGTACAATTTTTTCATGTGTCATTTCAATTGCAGGGATAGGATCTCTTCCAAGTGCTGCAGAACGTGTAGCTTCACTTGAAGAAATATTCGATGATGAACTGTAAGGAGCGTGGCCTACAGTTTCAAAAGCCGTATTTTCACCATTGTGATTAATCTCCAAAGAAGCATGGCAACCATATTGTTTGCCCATATCAGCATATAAAGTTAACGGAAAAATGCATCTATCATCCTTAAGATCAAGTTGAAAAGCCTCATCTTTAGATTCTGTAATATCAATAGAGCAGTTGCCGACATACAATGTGCATACCCCACCACGTGCAAACATACGGAACCAGTCTACAAATTCCGGTGTAACTAGGCCATCAGTGCTGGCAAGATTAGGAGATGGTGGTGCAAGAACAATACGGTTTTTAAAATCTATTCCTCTTATTTTAATAGGTGAGAATACATGTTCAAATTTTGATCTCATTTCATTCATCCTTTCTGTTTTAAATTTTGGTATTTCATGTTTTTATATGGTATCAATATTTAACCAACTATATTTTAATAATAAGCTAATTCATTTTAAGTTTAAAGACACATTATGAATAGATTTTATATGCCATAATGTACACTATGCACACTAAAAAAAGTATTTAACACATAAAATAGTGAATTTTACGTGTTAAATACTTATATCATACGCATTTCTATAATATATTTGACAGAGCTATCAATATTCCAATCTTAGCATGGTCAAAAGTAAGTCCGCCTTGCAGATAACCTATATAAGGCTCTCTTATAGGTGCATCTGCAGACAACTCTATAGAAGCTCCCTGTATGAAAGCTCCAGCAGCCATTATGACCTGATCTGAATATCCGGGCATATCCCAAGGTTCACACTGGGCAAAAGAATCTACAGGAGATCCCTTTTGAATTCCGCGACAGAAATTTATAAGCTTTTCCTTGTCGTTAAACTTAATAGACTGTATTATATCACTTCTTTTATCCGTATATTTAGGAAGTACTTCAAATCCTGCAAGTTCCATTATTCTAGAACAGAATATAGCTCCCTTTAGTGCTTCTATGGCAACGTGAGGTGCAAAAAATAAACCTTCATATAAAAGCCTCATAACTCCAAAAGTAGAACCACATTCGCCACCTATTCCAGGTACAGTTAGTCTGTAAGATGCTTTTGCAACGCAGTCCCTCTTTCCTGCTATATATCCACCAGTTGGTGCTATTCCACCACCTATGTTTTTTATAAGTGAACCTGCTACTAAATCAGCTCCTACATCTGTAGGTTCTATGGTATCTATGAATTCACCATAACAATTGTCTACAAAGCATATTACATTAGGGTTTATACCTTTAACAAAATCTATAATTTCTTTGATTTCAGATATAAGAAGAGATTTTCTCCAGCCATAACCTGTAGATCTCTGAATATGTACTAATTTTATTGTATGATTATTTTCAAGATGTTTTTTTATGTCCTCAAAATTTATTTTGTTATCATCAGTTAAATTTACCTGTTCATAATTTACTCCATATTCTTTAAGAGAACCCGAACCCTTGTTTTCTATGCCAATTACTTCATGAAGGGTGTCATAGGGATCACCACATACTGAAAGCATAGTATCTCCAGGGCGTAAGTTTCCAAAAAGTGCACAGCCAAGAGCATGAGTTCCATTTACAAAATGAGGCCTTACAAGGGCACTTTCTGAATTGAATATTCTAGCATAGACTTTGTCCAATGAATCTCTACCTATATCTCCATATCCATATCCAGATGAATTTGTAAAATGGGATTCGCTTATTCCCTCTTCTTGCAGTGCATTTAAAACTTTTAATTGATTGAATTCCCTTATTTCATCATAGTATTGAAATTGGTCTTTCACATCATTTAAAGCTCTTTCGTATAAATCAATTACCTTATCGCTTATTTTATATTTATCTTTAAGTACTTTTTTTGTTATATTTAGCAAAAATATTACCTCCTAAATGTATGTACTAAATGTCATATTAACATATAAAAAAGGAATAGACAAATGTCCATTCCCCCTATAGCTCATTTCCTGAAAAGTTGTTAAATAAAATGCATTTTATAGGTGTCATAGTTGAAATCGCATGTTTATATACCATCATTTGTTTACCATCACAATCCATTATAACAGTAAAGTTGTCAAAACCCTTTACATTTCCTTTAATTTGAAATCCATTTGTTAAGTATATAGTAACTGGAATTTTATTTTTCCTTGCCCCATTTAAAAATATGTCCTGTAAGTTATTAGCTGTTTTACTCATAGTTCTCACCCTCCGTAACTTTTATTTATATTCATACAATATAATGAATTTAAATTTTCATTATATTAAAGACGTTTATTATATGTTCTACAATGTCTTCGTCACAACTAAAATTATCCTTATTTATCCAAATTGCCCTTTTATCTTTTCTAAACCAGGTTAACTGCCTTTTAGCATAATTCCGGCTTCCCTTTTTTACTAAGTAGATTGCTTCATCTAAGGTAGAATTTCCATTTAAATAATCTAAAATTTCCTTATAGCCTATACCCTTCATGGATTGCATATCAGGAGTATATCCCATGGATTTTAATCTTCTAACTTCATCTATAAGGCCATTTTCCATCATTAAATCTACCCTCTTATTTATTCTATCATATAATTTAGCCCGATCCATAGTGAGTACAAAATAATATATGTTATAAGGTATGTCATATAAATTAGTATTTGCATTGTACTCACTTATAGTTTTTCCTGTGAGTTTATACACTTCCAGGGCACGTATAACTCTTTTTAAGTCATTTGGATATAATCTTTTGTAAGAATCTATGTCTACCTCTTTCAAAAGGGAATGTACGTATTCCTTCCCTTTTTCTTCTGCTAAATTTCCCAAGTATTCTCTATAACTTTTGTCTGTTTTTGCATCTGTAAAATTGTAATTTAAAATGAGAGAATTTATATAAAGTCCAGTACCACCTACTATCATAGGAAGTTTATCTTTTTTACATATTTCATCTATTGCATTTTCAGCTAAGACTTTGTACTCAGATACGTTGAAATTCTTATCTGGTTCAATAAAATCTATTAAGTGATGGGTAATGCCCTGCATTTCATCTTCTGTAACTTTAGCAGAACCTATATCCATATACTTGTATATTTGCATGGAATCTGCAGATATTATTTCACCGTTTAATTTTTTAGCAAGTTCTATAGATATATTGGTTTTCCCAACTGCAGTTGGTCCCGAAAGTATAAATAAGTTTTTCATGTCTCTCCTCATTGTATTCTTTTGAATTTTTTCTCCAGGTCATTTAATGTAAGTTTTATTATAGTGGGCCTTCCGTGGGGACAGTTAAATGGGTCATCTATAAAGCGCAGCTCTTCAATTAAATGATTCATTTCTATTTCTGAAATGCTAGCATTTGCCTTTATGGCGGCTTTACAGGCAAGAGTTGCAAGTGAAAGGTATTTAACTTCCCAGGTATCGCCTGATCCCATGTTTTTTAAATTATCTAATATATCCATAAATAAGTTTTTCATATCGGGTTTTCCAAGTATCATAGGTACTTCTCTTATACTTATTGTATTATTTCCAAATAATTCTACATTAAAACCAGTTTTTTTAAATAAATCTCTATTTTCTATAAAACAATTATAATCTTTAATTGTAAGTTCCATTATTACAGGAGTTATTAAAACTTGAGATAATACCATTCCTTTTTGTATACTCTTTTTATATTTTTCAAAGAGAATTTTTTCATGGGCTGCATGCTGGTCTATCATATAAAGATTACTGCTATCTTCTGCTATTATATAAGTACTATGAAATTGTCCTATTATCCTAAGGGGCTGAAATTTAGCAACTCTAGGTTCTTCTTGTTTATTTTTAGATACTGCATTTTCCTTAGCAGTAAAAGATACTTTAGGTTCTTTTATAAATTCATTTTTATTTGAGTTTTCTTTACTTTTTTTAAATAAGCTAGATTCATTTTTTTCTATATAAATCCCCTCATTTGGAGATTTCAAATCTATTGGTATTTGAACTTCCTTAATTTCAGCTTGAGTTTCTTTGGGTTTTAAATCATCTTCCTTTAAATCAATGGTAAAGGAATCTTTTAAGCTTTCCCTTAAAGCTTCATGAATTGCATCAAATACAAATTTAAATACCATTCTGGAATCGCTGAATTTAACTTCCCATTTGGCTGGATGAACATTTACATCTACAAATTCGGGAAATATGTCTATGAACAATATAAAAAAAGGAAACTTATTTATGGTTAAGAATGATTTAAAAGCCTGCTCTGCAGCGGAAGTTATGGATTTATTTTTAACATACCTCTTATTTATGAATATACTTTGGTTATTTCTGCTTCCCCTGCTTATTTCGGAGTTACCTATGTATCCACAAATTGAGATAATATCGCTGTGCTTTTCCACAGGAATTATGTTTTCATATATATTTTTCCCATATACGCATCGTATAACATCCATCACTTTTCCTGTACCATAAGTTGTAAGAGCCTTTTTGCCATTTTTAAAAAATTTAAAGGATATATTCGGATTGGCAAGAGAAAGTCTTGTTACTATGTCCGATATACCTGCTGCTTCCCTACTTGGGGATTTTAAGAATTTTTTCCTGGCAGGTACATTGAAAAATAAATCCTCTACTAAAATTGTAGTCCCTTTGTTACAGCCAATTTCTTGAGTTTCCTTTAAGACTCCACCACTTATAATTATTTCATTTCCCACATCAAAGCCTTCTGCTTTACTTTTAAGTATGGTGTTTGATACGGAAGCTATACTGCATAGAGCCTCTCCACGAAATCCTAAAGTACTTATTTTATCTAAATCTTCTACAGTGCTTATTTTACTTGTGGCATGAGGCATAAAGGCTTTTTTTATATCCAAAGGGTGTATTCCCCATCCATCATCTATTATTTTTATGGACTTTTCTCCACCTTCTTCTATTTCTATAGTTATGTTCTTAGCTCCAGAGTCTATGCTGTTTTCAAGAAGTTCTTTTATTACAGATGAAGGACCTTCAACTACTTCTCCAGCGGCAATTTTATTTGAAGTATTTTCATCAAGTAAATTTATTCTTTTCATCATAATACATCATTCCTTATGACTAAGTTTTATCTTATGGACTTTGCTCTTCTTATTATATCATAAAGTTTATTAAATCCGTCCATAGGAGTCATGTTTAGTATATCTATATCCGTAATATCTTTTACTAAATTTGTCTTTTCTATATCTGAAAATCCTAATTGTCTGGTTGGTTCAAGCATAGGAGCTTTTTCTTTAATCATCTCCTCATTTTTGAGAGGAGCTTTTTTCTCATTTATTGAATACTCTGCATCTAGCGCAATTTCAGAACCAGCACATTTATTTTCTTTTAGCTTTTTACTTTCAAGGCTATTTAGTATTTCTCCTGCTCTTTTTAAAACTTCTTCTGGAAGCCCTGCAAGCTTTGCAACTTCTATACCATAGGATTGGTCGGCTCCTCCTCTTATAATTTTTCTCAAAAAAACTATATTATCCTCCATTTCTTTAACGGATACACAGTAATTTTTGACTCCATCTATCTTGCCTTCTAATTTAGTCAGTTCATGATAATGGGTGGCAAATAAGGTTTTACATTTTAGCTTGCTGTTTTTACATATATATTCTATTACCGACCAAGCTATGCTAAGACCGTCGTAAGTACTTGTTCCACGTCCTACTTCATCCAGTAAGATCAAACTTTTGTTAGTTGCATTTTTAAGTATGTTGGAAACCTCCCACATTTCCACCATGAAAGTACTCTTTCCTGATGCCAAATCATCTGATGCACCTATCCTTGTAAATATCTTATCACAAACAGATATGGAAGCATTTTTTGCTGGCACAAAGCTACCAATTTGGGCCATTATAACGATCAAAGCTATCTGTCTCATGTAGGTAGATTTGCCTGCCATATTAGGTCCTGTTATTAAAAGAAGTTGATTCTTACCAGTATCTATGTTTATGTCGTTTGATATAAATTCTCCAGAGTCAATCATCTTTTCTACTACAGGATGTCTACCTTCTTCTATAATTATGTTATCTGAATTTGTTATTTTAGGTTTACAATAATTATTTTCTATAGCAACTCTTGCAAGGGAGCTTAAGCAATCTACTTCTGAAATTATTTTAGCGGATTTTTGCATTCTATCTACTTCAATTTCTATTTTATCTCTTACTTCTATAAAAACACTATATTCTAGATTTATAAGTTTTTCTTCTGCACCTAATATTTTATCTTCCATTTCTTTTAATTCAGGAGTTATGTATCTTTCTGCATTTGTAAGAGTTTGTTTTCTTATATATCTACCTTCTGGTACAAGATTTAAATTGCTTTTAGTAACCTCAATATAATAACCAAATACTTTGTTATATCCTATTTTAAGAGATTTTATTTTAGTAACTTCCCTTTCTGAATTCTCAAGAGAAGCTATCCATTCCTTACCGTGAGCCTTTATTTCTTTAAGTTCATCTATGTCACTGTTATATCCTTTTTTTATAAGGTTACCTTCTTTTAAAGATATTGCAGGATTATCTAATATAGATTTATCTAAAAGTACATAAATGTCTTTTAGTTCATCTAAGTTTTCGTACATATCCTTCAATAATTTTGTGTGAAAGTTTGAAAGTATAGATTTTACTTCAGGTATTTTTTCTATAGAGTTTTTTAAAAAATTCAACTCTTTTGCATTTACACTTTTAGAAGATATTTTTCCAACTAATCTTTCAATATCATATATGTTTTTTAAAGCCTCTTTTAAATCTTCATGATAAGATATATTATTTGAAATTTCTTCTACAGAATCCAGTCTTTCTTCTATCTTGACCTTATTTATAAGGGGCTGTTCCAGCCATCTTCTAAGCTGTCTCCCTCCCATAGATGTATTTGTTTTATCTATAACCCAGAGGAGAGATCCCTTTTTATTATTTTCTCTTAAGCTTTCTGTAATTTCTAAATTTCTTCTGGAATTTCCATCTATAGTGAGATAATCTACTATATTATAATAGGAAAATTTATTTATATGAGATAGATCATTCTTTTGAGTTTCCCTTATATATTTCAGTAGGGAGCCACAGCATTTTATAATTTCATTACTATAATTTTCTCCTGTAAAATTTTCAAACTGATCCTCTAACATATTTTTAGTTTCGCCTGCAAAATAACTTTCATCTAATTTAGTGAATGAACCACTAAAAATATCCTTCATTTTATTCAATAGATCAATACTTATACTATCTTGAATCAGTATTTCACTTGGAGAGTATTTTGATATTTCATCTAAAATTGTAGATAAATTAAAAGGAGTGTCCGTACAATTGAACTCTCCAGTGGATACATCTGCAAAACACAGTGCAGAAATATTTGTCTGGGTATCTATGTACAAACACGCTATATAATTATTTTTATTTTCTTCTAAAAAAGTAGAGTCCGTGTAAGTTCCAGGAGTTACAACTTTAATTATGCCCCTTTTAACTATACCTTTTGCTAGAGCGGGATCTTCTAGTTGCTCACATATAGCTATCTTATATCCCTTGTTTATAAGCCTTCCTATATATGAATTTGCGGCATGATAGGGTATTCCACACATAGGAGCCCTTTCTTTTAAGCCGCAGTCTCTACCTGTAAGTACTAACTCAAGTTCTCTAGATGCTATTTTTGCATCTTCAAAAAACATTTCATAAAAATCACCTAATCTAAAAAACAGTATACAGTCTTTATAACTTTCTTTTACTTCCATATACTGCTGCATCATTGGAGTTAATGCCACTTTATTGTCCTCCTTGCTACTGTATTTCCTCACCTAAAAGTGAGAAAGAAGTTGCTTTTGTTATTTGTACTTTAACTAATTTACCTATATCTTTTTTGTTACCTTCAAAGTTTACCAGTTTACCTGATCTTGTTCTGCCTGTAAGTTTTGTATTATCATTTTTACTTGTACCTTCTACTAATATTTCTTCCGTTCTTCCCTCATAGTCCTTGTTTTTTCTAGCAGAGGATTCATTTATAACTTCAACAAGTCTATTAAACCTTTCATGTTTTATATCTTCTGGAATCTGATCTTCAAAATCATAAGCAGGAGTACCTTTCCTTTTTGAATATATAAAAGTAAATGCAGAATCATACTGTACTTCTCTTGCAAGATTTAATGTTTCTTCAAAATCCTCTTCTGTCTCACCTGGAAAACCAACTATTATATCTGTAGTAATAGCGGCATCTGGCACTTTTTCTCTTATCATTTTAACAAGATTTAGATACCCTTCCTTTGAGTAACTTCTGTTCATTTTTTTTAAAAGAGAAGTTGAACCCGATTGTACTGGAAGATGTATTTGCTCACATACTTTACTGCACTCAGCTACGGCATCTACTACATCTTCAGTTAAATCTTTAGGCTGGGATGTCATGAATCTAATTCTTTCAACACCATCTATAGAATTAATTCTCCTCAAGAGATCACTGAAACTTACTTTAGGTTCTAAAGTTTTACCATAGGAATTTACATTTTGTCCAAGGAGAGTTATTTCTTTATAACCTTTTGAAATCAATTCTTTTATTTCTTTTTCAATATCTTCAGGTTTTCTGCTTCTCTCTCTCCCTCGTACATAGGGAACTATGCAGTAGGTACAAAAATTATTACATCCATACGTTATTGTAACAAAGGCTTTTACATTACTTTCTCTGTCTATTGGAAGTCCTTCTACGATTCCGGATTCCTTGTCTTGTATTTCAATTACAGATGTATTTTCCTGCTGAACTCTATTTAAGTATTCAGGAAACTTATAGGCATTATGGGTTCCAAATATTATATCTACAAAAGGAAATCTTTTGATTATGTTTTTTGCCATGTCTTTTTGCTGCATCATACAACCACATATGGCTATTATGAGATTTGGATTTTTAATCTTTAGCTTTTTGAGCATTCCAAGATTTCCATATACTTTTAATTCTGCATTTTCTCTTACGCAGCAGGTATTGAATATTATTAAATCCGCAGAAGATCTATCTTCTGTTCTTTTATATCCTAATCTTTTTAACATGCCAGATAATTTTTCAGAATCCTCTTCATTCATCTGACAACCCCAGGTTTCTATAAAGAAATTTTTAGTTGCTTTTTCTACGTTATTTATCATGTATTATAACCTCCGATAGTCTTAGCTTTACACTGTATTATAACATAATAAGCAACTGAAAATAAACATAATTCATTTGAAGTATCTTTATTAAATTATTAATCCATTGAACTATCTCTAGGGTATTCATTTATTTAAACATTAAAAAAGAGCTTATTTAAGCTCTTTTTTAATGTTTTCAACCACATCTTTAAATGCCTGTTTTAATATATCATCCATTACTTTAAAATTAATATTAACTTCATCAGGTTGGCAGTCAATATAAGTGATTCTAATATCTTTAGAATCACCATTTATAGCGGTTCCTTTCATCAATACGTCTATCATATTTTTTTCTCTTTTAAATATTAGTTCATCGCTAAATATTTTAATTCTAGCAATAATGTCATTAGATTCATTTAATTCTATCTTAATGTCTCCATTAGAAATTTCACATATATTTTTTAAATTTTGTTGAAGAATATCAAAATATTCAATTATAAGCTTACTAGCTTGATTTATTCTATTCCTTAATTCTGTTTCATGGTCATATTTTTTATTAAGAGTGCGAACTAAATCATATAGAAAAACTTTTCCTGCTTCATTTGACATTTTAAACATCCCTTTCATTTTTATAATTTATTTTCAACATATATCAAATGCTTTATCATATATTTTTTCCTTTTATTTATCCACTGACATGTTCTGCTTAGTATAAAATCTAAATACAGCAGTGGCATAATTTCCGATGAGGCTTTTCATATTGCTATATCCATATATGTAGAAATTTTATTTAATCCTCATAATTTTTATTTTTTAATATATTATATGAATCCATTTATATTTCGCTTCCTGCTGGATTAAGAACTAAAAACTTAAAGGCACACTAAATTATCAAGAATATACTTTTACCAAATAGATTTTATATTCAGAATCATATAATAATAAAGTTTTTATTGAAAAAATCATTCAAAAACTATATTATTGTAATATAGCTATCTCTGCA
>NZ_LROR01000047.1:0-1165 GCF_001675205.1 Clostridium coskatii
TTTATATCCTTTATCCCGTAACAATATATGCTTTTCAAAGTACGCCAATAGTTTTCCAGTTACTTCTAAGTAGTTGCTTAATTAAATATCTTTTCAGAATTTCCATCTACTTTTCGAGTGTCTTCTAAAATGTTCTCCTGTTTCTCTTTCTATTAATTCTTTTAAATCTATATCTTGCAGCTCCACCTTCTCACCTCTTTTCTAAAGCACAAATTATATTTCAATTGCATATTAAATCTAGGTTTCAACATTTGTACATTTTTTACCATTCCAAAATGCACAATCTCTGTAACAATCCCAATCGTCTACTCCTCTTCCGACATTACAATTCAACCTTTCCTGCTTATTTTTGCTAGGTTCACCATTATAATTCATAAAATCCTCCTTTACATAATTTTCACTTTGCTAACAACTTTCAACCTCTGGACTTATATCCGCATCCAATTCCTTTAAAAAGTTTCTGACACTGTATTTAAGTATTCCGTATATTGTGTTGCCAGCATCAATTTTATTTATAAATTCCATTCCATATAAATATTGAGTTTGTATGCTTCTTACTCTGCCATAAAAAGCTGTAGGCCTGTACTGACTTCTATATTTGCCTGCTTTTATATGCTCCATAGCGTCCTTATCCTCAACAACCATATAAAGCTTAACCCCTTTGGACTTTGCCCTTTGAAGCTCCCTTATGAGCCGTATATCGTCGTGGGTGTCAGTTTTCTCTGAAAGATTTCCTGCAAGCTCGTCTACTGAATTTTTCCTTTCAATAGCTACAGGAAAATATAAGTCCCTGTATATACCCATATCATAACGTTTGGTTATAATTGCTGTATAATCGCCCTCGTCAATCTTCTTTCTTTTATATGGTATCTTCTTACTATCAAAATAAGCTAATATATGGCTGTTCTGCTGTTCTCTTGTATCATAGAGAATAACAAAATTTTCTTTAAGTAATTTATCAATATCTGAATCCGAAAATTTATAATGTATTTGCATTTAATCACTTCCTGACTATCTTTATAGGAAAATCTTTCCTACTATTTAATTCTTCTATGAGTATGTTTGTTGGTACCCATGATAATTTTTCATTAAATACTCTTTCAAGTGTTTTATTATTTAAAAGTTCTTTTGTTTTAAGAGCTACAGACAATTTACACAAAACCTC
>NZ_LROR01000048.1:0-12116 GCF_001675205.1 Clostridium coskatii
TTTGAATCCATACATTTTAATATTATATAATGTTCCAGCACCCGTAAAATGTAGAACTCCAAAAATATAAAGTGCAAAAATAAAATTCCAAATTAAAAATCTTTTTTTATTTCTCATTTTATCTTTTTTAAATACTGCATGTAGAATCACATATGTGATAAAAAACGGAATTAAAACAGAAAGCATTTCATATCCAATCAAACCCCAATTACGTATATCACTCATTATAGCTCTCCTTTCCTCATACACATCAAACATGCATGCCATAACATAAGCAGCTTGTCCCATATAAGTACATTACATGTCCAAATTCTATATGTAATGCTATTTTGTTTTATTGTTACTCAAAGCTATTCCTAAAGCAGCGCCAATTGATATTCCTAAAGCAAGATTATTGAATAATACTCCAAATGAAATACCCAAACTTATTCCAACAGCTAAATAATCATAACCTTTTTTATTTGTCTTTTTATTCTGTTCCATAAATAAATTCCTTTCTCAATAAATCAGTTAACTCTATTTATTAAATTTATATTTGATCAGTTGTTCAGGAACGCTATAATAATTAGCTAATTGATTTACATAAAATATTACAATTGCTAAATGTTATTGGAATTATATAACTTCTCTGCCACAATATCAGCAGATTGCTCCATATATGTATGCTGCATGTCTAGTCCTATGATATAACCTGTTTTAGGCATATCATTAACTATATGTTTAACTTCATGTATGAAAACATGACATTGAGTTTCATAGTTTACATTACCATTCAACATGAGGTGATAATTTCCACGTCTGCTTAGATAAACAAAGCCTAACGTATTTGAAGGAACATTAAAGGCAATAGTAGTTTTTATGTCAAATGCATTCATAACCTCATAAAAAGGAATATCCTCATTCAAAAGAGCCTTTAGCAAAGGCTTGTCTAATATATCCATCCTGTCATCCTTTCTAATTACAAATTAATAATAAAAATGTGAAATAACTAATATGATTGATATTAATTATTATTGATCTGCTTTAGATTCTGAAGGTCTCATTCCTTTAGATTTAGCTTCGCCAAGCGTCATTGTTAATATGTGCTTGCTTCGTCTTAATGTGGTATCAGATTTACTGAAATGATATACATTACTATTTGCTACATAATATACTATAGTATTATCATCTGTACTAGTATTTGAGCTTTGTTGTTGTTCATCTGTATTTTTTTGTACTTGATTTGTATTTGACGTTTGTGTGGTACTGCTTTGTGATGATGAAGTATTATTTTGTGATGAAGTGGTTTGTTGACTGTTAGCATTTTGTGATGTTGGATTTTTATTAGTATTATCATTAGTACTATCAGTACTTTGAGATTGTGATGTAGTTTTATCAGTTGTTGCTGATTGAGTAGTATTAGTAGATGTAGTTGGAGATTGGGTATCAGGGCTATTGCCGAAGGTTATACCCATACCTCCCAGCATAATAACTAATAATAAACTTGTTATAGCACCTTTTTTAGTTTGGAATATTTTTTGAACTTATTGTTTTTAGCATATAAATAAACTAATGCTATTATAGGGCCTATAAGCATTATGACACCTGTGATTTTTATTAAAAGGGTTATAAGTATAATAATGGCTACTAAATTAATTAAAATTTTCATAAGATCATCTTCTTTCTATATAATAATTAATTTTACTAAATTTGAAGCCATGATTTAACCATCATTTCTGTCTTCTTCATCTTCAATAGCCTTTATAATTCTAATTATTTTTTTTATATCGTTAGGAGCCATATCCTTTGTTTGTTTGAAGAGCAATTTTAAATCTTCTCTTTCTTTCAATACATTCCAGAAGTCAGATAACTCCGGATCATCATCTAATGATTTAGAAATTTTTTCAACTGGTGTATCTAATTTAGAACTAGGAGCTATTTTGCTATCAATATATCCTGCTGCTTTCATAAATTCTTCATACGAAACATCATTAACTTATTGATGAAAAATTTAATGGAAATCAATCAAATTTTGCTAGAACTATTGGTGTAGATAGAACACAAATATCTATGCTACTAAATCATGGTGACAGAGTTGGAGCTAAGTTTTATGGTGGATTACTTGCTTTATGTGAACAAGAGGGGTTAGATTATAAGAAGTATATAATTTTGCCTAAAAACGTGAAAAAAGTTAACAAAAATACTCTAAAGGAGGTAGCAAGCTAATGGACAAACAGTTAGAGCAGCAAGTAAAAGATTTAGAGCAAAGGGTAGCTGCACTTGAAGGGCAAGTTCAAGCACAGCAAGAAGAATTTAGTGAAGCTTTAGCGTTTTTGTTTGACAGAAGTGAATATAAAGAATTAATCAAACAAAAAAAGCTTAAGTATCCTAAAATTCTTACAAAAGCATTAAAAAAATATTTAAATATTTAGCGACCATATTCAGCTTCTTCTTTAAGATATTCAAATAGCAATCTTGAAGAAACTTCTAAAGCAATATTAGCAATAGCTTTTTCTTCATCAGTTTTAAAAAGAGAATCAAATTCTTTAGATACAGATTCTTTATACTTAGAAATAATTTTATGTTTTCTTTCAAAACGATCATCTGTAGAAGTACCTATGTGTATTTCAGTAAATTTAGACATTAATCTATCACCACCTTTCAGTGATGATAAAATTCTACAAAAATATATAAAAATCCTTTTATATATTAATTTTAACAACAAAAGGAAGTGAAAAGAATGCCAAGAAAAGCTACGAAGGCAGCAGACAACGTATATTATAAAGCACGAATTAAGGCTGCTATTACTAATGACAAATTGAACAGCAGGGAAGGAGCTGCAGAAGTAATTGGAATTGATAGGACAAGGCTTGCACAAATAGAGCTTGATAGTATCTGTGCATATCCGGAAGAAATTTTAATGATGGCTGATATTTATAACGCTCCTGAATTAGAAAATTATTTTTGTTGTGAGCAGTGTCCTATAGGAAAGCATAGTGTTCCACACATTGAAATTTTGGAAATGGACAGAATTACAATTCAAATTGTATCTTCACTAGAAAACATTGATGAGGTTAAAAAGGAGCTATTAGATATTACAGAGGATGGAATTATTACAGAAGATGAAAAACCAAAGTTAGATCATGTTGTTAAAACATTAGACAAAATTGAAAAAGAATCTCGTGAATTAAAACTTTGGGTTCAGAAAAATTTTGGAAAGAAAGGAGAGTTTAATTATGGAAATGCCGCAAAACATTAATTTTAAAGAAACAATTAAAGATGCTATAAAGGAAGCTCTGGAAGAGGTTTCAAAAGAAAAAGAAACTGATGAAAAAGCAACTTTAACTATAGATAGTTGTGTTAAATATAGTGGGATTGGTCGTGACAAGATTTTGGAACTAGCTCATAATCCTAATTCAGATTTTCCTAGATTTAAGGTCGGTTCTAAGTTTCTTATTAATAGAACAATGTTTGATAAATGGCTTGATAAGATTTCAAAAGAAAAAAGAGTTTTATAGGAGGTTGTATATATTAAAACCAATTAGATATTAAAGGAGGAAAAAACGTATGCAAGAGTACACGTTAAAACAGACAATAGACAAGCTCGAAAGAAATCCAAATTTAAAATTTCAATTTGTTAGTGAGGAATCTTATAGGACGGATGAAGGAGCAGTAATTGCATTAGATGGGGATGGCAGAATTGTAAATCAAGAAGGTGAGACTATATTATCAAACTTCAGTATTAGAAGTAGATTCAGGCTTGTAGACGAACATGTGGATGTAATGGATGCTCTTAAAGCGTTTGAGAATGGAAAAGTAATTTATTGCCTATATGAAAGTAAAAGATACTCATATAATCCAGGCGTTAGTTCTAGTTCCAAGTTAATGGACGATGATTACAATGCAATTTCAGCAGAAGAAATTTTACATGGTAAGTGGTTTATAGAGAAGGCGAAAAGTGTTTAATTTAGAAGATGCAAAGGGGTACATCAAATTGGATGCTAAAGACAAAGAACTTTTTAAAAGGTTTTGTAAGAAATTTTATAAGTCTTGGGAGCATCCAGAGGATCATGCACCAACTTTCGTAAAAAGAATGGGCAGTAAGTATCTTAAAGTTATTTTAAGTGATGGTGACTGGCTGCATATTTTAAAAGATGGAAGCTGGTATTAAAGGAAGGAGGAAAAAATGATGATAAAACAATTATTTGAGAATGGAGGCATTGAAGTAACAGACCAAGAGTTTAAGAAAGTTTTAAAAATAACTACGGATGATATAAGAGAAAATCGTGTCAAGTTTGGTAAAAGAACAAGTTTAAATCAAATGGTTGCTATTGCAAGAATAAGTTTTAAGGTCTTGACAAGTGTTTGAAAGGAAGGTGAATCAATGAATGTACTTGAAAGAAAAATATCTGAAATACAGCATTTAGTCCAAGATGAAAACTATGGATATAAGGAGGCTGTAGATAAGGTTAAATATGATATTGATGGTGATGAACTCTATAATAATGAAACTTTACAAAAATAAAAAAGGCCCTCTGCCAAAGGACCAAAAGAAATTTATAAATCTATTCCTATTCTATATGAAAATGGGGAAAAAATCAAATTGGAGTGATAGAAATGGAGGAAGTATATCCTAAAGACACTGTAGATAAATATGTACTTATAGGATTTTTGAAGAGCATTAAAAACAACAACAATATTCATATTAGGTCATATCTAGAGGATGTTAGCAAGAATGATGATGATTATAAACAAGGATATTACAAAGGATTTAGAGATATAGCAGAGAACCAAAATAGGCTTATAGATAATGTTTTAAAGAAAATGGAGGTTGAATAGATAATGTCAAAGTTATATGAAATAAGCGAAAGGTATAAAAACATACAGGTACTTTTAGATAATCCAGAGCTACCAGATGGAGAAATAAAAAAGGCTCTTGATAATATAGGTGAAGAATTTGATTTAAAAGTAGAGAATGTAGCTAAAATTATAAGCTCCATGGATTCAGATACAGAAGGAATTGAGAAAGAAATCAGAAGGCTTCAGGAAAGAGAAAAAATTATGAAAAACAGAATAAAAGGATTAAAGAATTATATTTATGAGCAAATGCAAGTTACTGGAAAGAAGAAAATTAAAGGTGTGTTGTTTACTCTTGCAATTCAGAAGAATGCTCCTAGTGTAAACATATTAGATGAAAATGCTATTCCAGAAAAGTATAGAGTACCTCAACCTTTTAAATTGGACAAGAAAGCTATACTGACAGATTTAAAGCAGGATATATAAAGATAGATGGTGCAGAGATAAAACAGGGTACAAGTTTAAGAATTAGATAGGGGGAGTAAAGAATGTCAAATGTTATAGCATTACAGCAAAATCAAGTTGTAAGTTTATTAGATAGTATGGAAATAGGAGAAATTAGAAATACCCTTAGTAAGATAGCACAGTTTCAGTCAATCATTCATCAGACATTAAAGAAAGACCATGATTATGGGGAAATAGGTGGGGCTACAAAGCCCACCCTTCTTAAACCGGTAGCAGAAAAAATACTTATGCTAATGGGACTTACAAGTGAATATGATTTTATGGAAAAAATTGAGGATTACGAAAAAGGGATATTTGCATATACCATCAAATGTATATTGAAAAAGAATGGACAGAAGATTACAGAAGGAGTTGGAAGCTGTAATTCTAAAGAAGATAAATACCGTTGGAGATGGGCTAAAGAAGATGATTTGAAGAAAACATGAAAAGTAGCGCTGAATATGCAACAGCAATACAAATAGATTTCTTTGAGCAGATTAATATGAGATATGGATTAGGAATGAGTAAGTCATTTACAAGTATGTTTTCCCAAGTACCTAGTGATGTAGTAGATGAACTTGTTAAAGGCAATATATACAAAGATGGTAGAGGACTTTCTAAGAGAATATGGTGGACTGGCAATAAAGTAAATGCTGACATAGATAAAATAATTCAAAAGGGTATAGCTGAAAAGAAAAGTGCTATTGAATTAGCACAAGATCTTCAGACATATGTAAATCCGGATGCACAAAAAGATTGGAATTGGAAAAAGGTTTATCCAGGTACCTCAAAAACAATTGATTATAGCGCTCAGAGACTTGCTAGAACTTCAATAAGCCATGCATATACTTTATCACTGTTAAAAAGTTGTGAAAGAAATCCATTTATAACGAAGGTCAGATGGCATAATTTAGAAGTAAAGAGCAGCCAAATTTTAGCTCCGGCCTATGATGCAAGTAAAGATGTTGCTGATGTGGTAGGTGATATCAAAGAATTAGACAATATTTCTATTGAACAGAACGTATCAAATACAGCTCAATAATAATTTAAAACCTATAATGAAAACTGTTCTAGGTTTTGTTTTTACTTTTATTTGTGAAGATAATTATAGAGTACTCAGTATTTGTGATTTATACTCGCTATTTTTATACCGTTATTATTGAAAAAGTACGATTAAAAAACATAAAATGTGATATAATAATTTTAAAAGAAGCCGTTACGGTTTTTTAAATCAGATTGTTTTTAATTAATCAAAGTGCACTCAATGGGATGGGTGCATTTTAATTTTTTGAATGATTATTTCTATCATCATCAACGGTAATAGAAATTTCATTATTGTTATCTTTAAAATTATTCTTGTGTTTAAGTATAGCTTTCTCTTTTAAGTATGCTAGTATAGCAAAAATTACTGTTGTTCCTATTACTATACCTGTTGTTGTTATGCATACTATGGAAACAATAATAACATAGGCATTCATTTCGTCACCCCCTATGCTGTCAAATTAACCGCAACGACCTCTTTGTAAGAGATAAATCCCAGGGGATGACTAACTAAAAACATTTTATTCTCTTGATAATTATTATAACATACATAGAAATAACTTTAAGTTTAGAGTGGAAACTATTCTGGAAAATTATAAATTTGTAATATATATGTATAAATATTACTAAATGTTTATCAAATTACCTAGAGTAATTTTTATAGTAATGCATAAACTTTAAATATAACCAGTAAAGTTTACTATAAAAAAGGAGTGAGTACTATGTCATATAGTAACAAACCAGTAGTTCCACAAGCTAAAGCAGCATTAAATCAGTTTAAAATGGAATCAGCTAAAGAAGTTGGAGTAAACTTAAAAAATGGCTATAATGGAGATCTAACTTCCAGAGAAGCTGGATCTATAGGTGGAAACATGGTTAAGAAAATGATTCAAGCATATGAGCAAAATTTAAAATAAATATATAGCAAAAACCTGTGCTCTAAATTAGGACACAGGTTTTATTATTATTTGTCAAGATATGGATTTATTAGTAAAATAATAGCATTAAATAGGAATTTATTCAATAGGTAATAGCATATAATTATATATAGAACTTAGATCAATCCTCAGTTATGCATATCTTTTTCGATATAATTTAATTAGTTTTAAAATTTCAATAAATTCATAAATTATTATTTTTTAATTTTACCATAATTATGGTGTGCTGTGATATAATGTATTTAATAGCAGCAAATCATGTTATGCAAATTACCTTCTCCCGTAAATGCTATATGAGTGGATTGCAGGTATAATGGGTTGACACAATGGGAGGAGGTAATATGAATGAGCTTTTTCTTTTTGTGCATTATAGTGCTTTCTATAACTGAAGTATCAAGTTTGTGTATTTTATCAGTATTCTGTTATAAACAAGATAAGATTAAAATGTTGTTTGAAAGTAAGACAAGTGTTTCAAAAGATAAAGTTTTAAATGATGTTAGAGTTGGTGTAGATAAACCTAAAAAAGAAATTAGCAAGTAACTTCGGCTAAAAGCTACTTGCTCATATAAGTTTTTTCATGCATGACATAGTTTTGTGAATATATACAGCTTCCTGTAATTCACTCACCCTATTATTATATTATAAACTGGACAAAAAATATACTATATAATTCAAATTTATGTTATACTTTTACTATTTTTATAATAGCATTTTAGTGAAATAGATATGTATTATCATAATAAAATCATGAATATTTTAAAGTAACATTTAATTATGATAACTAAAAAAGAAATGAGCCTAGCTTTGATTAGGCTCATTTCTTACTTTTACTATTTACTTGTAGTTGATTTTTGTAAGTTTAGTGAAAAATCATTTAATAATTTTTTTGTATATTTGTATACATCTTCTCCTAATAAATTGCTATTAAAGTCATTACATTGTGATGCATATTTAATAAAGTCATTATAAAAAGAAATGCTATTAGGATTTCCTGCTTTATTTTGTGAGGTGTACATATTATACTCACATGATAAATCAAAAGCAATATTAGCTCCTTCATTTTCAGGTACATTTAAAAGAGCTTCTCTAAATGCTTGTCTTATATATCCAGGAGCTGTTGGTGGTGGAAAACCTGAGACACGACTTTTTTCCTGTTCCCATGAAGAAGAGTTTTTAAAATCTATACCAGCTTTTTTTAAATGTGCATATAAAAGTAAATCTTCTTGCTTATCTATAGGGTCTGTCTCATTATTTATTTCGTCAAGTATATGTTTATCACCAGTAGATGTAGGCTTAAAATCATAAACTTCTGAGTCTTGTGAGTTAGAGTTATTCTTCTTACTAATTTTATCATTAAAATTATATTTATTTATATTGATACCATTTAAATTTATCATGTGAACCTCTCCTAATTATTTTAGTAATTTTGAAATATTAGATGCATTGATAATATTAGTACTACTAGCATTTGAGTTATTTGCTTGAATATTAAGGGTAATGGTATCGCTAAATGATGGATAACCAAAATGAGGAGATGGAGTTGGAACTGCTGAATCTGCACATACTTCTATAGTATGTTTGCCAGGAGTTAAATTTTCAATTGCATCTACATTGTTATATCCATATACAATTCTAGTATAAGGATTTGACATATAAGATGTATTTATAATAGTATGTGAAACATATTTTCCATCAACATAATAATAATTTCCATTACTAGTTCCTAGTTGTGTTGTAAGTATATAAACAGTACTACCTGAAACTGAAACTGAAGATGCGTATTTTTTTTGATAATATTGTCCATATCTTTCAGGTCCATAAAGCTCTGGCCATGAGTAACCAGTAATTTCAAGAGAAGTTAGTACAGGAGCTCTGTCGGCAGAAACTTTTTGAGGTGTAAAACCTGTAAAAGTAACAGCCATTAAAAGAATAGCAAAAGTAAGTGACATAATTTTTTTAAATTTCATTGTAAATTCTCCCATTCATTATAAAATAACATAATTATCACTTAATTAATATATCGTATGGAAATAAAATTAATTTATAGAAATAAAATAATTTTATAGCAAAAATTTGAAACAAATAATGATATAAAATAACTTCTTTTGACAAATAATTGCATTCTTTTAATGTATATGTATTTGAATTCCCATGTTCAGCAATAATGCTTTTAACACATAAGTTACATATACATATCAAAGAATATTATATTTTATAGTGGAGAAAATGTGTTAAATTAAGTATTATCAACAGGTATGGATGTGTTAAATTTACACCATTTTTACACCATAGTTTTAGATTGATGCATATAACAATATTCTATTATAGATAGAAAGCCTTTATAATTGGGGGTTTTCAGAAAATCATATATAATTGTAATATATTAAAAATAAAATCAGGAGTTCGATTCTCCTAGGGACTACCAAATGGCTAAATAAGAGTGTTTTGAAGGATTTCAAAAGCTCTTATTTTTTTAGTTTCCCACATTTTTCCCACATAAGTTTTAGGTGACTATAGATAGGTGTATATTTTATATGAATTTACTACTATAGAATTAGTAATATTTCAATTTATTTATATAATGTTATTTAACTTTTCTGCAGCATTGATTTTTTGCTTTGGCATCACATGAGTATAAATATCAGCTGTTGTTTCTATATTGCTATGTCCAAGTAAAGCTTGGACAGTTTTTAGAGGAGTCCCAGCCTCAAATAACTTTGTAGCATAGGTATGTCTTAAACAATGAAATTTTTTATGCTCTATTTTAGCTTTTACTAATAAGTTTTTATAACTTCTAAATAAATTTTTTGCATCTGTAGATTTTCCAAGGGCAGTGGCAAAAACAAGATTATTATCCTCATAAGAATTGCCAGCTTTCATTTTTTCTAGTTTTTGTTTTAATCTATGTTCTTTTAAAACCGGTATTAGTTTAGATGGAATAGGTAGGCTGCAGCCCAACGCTTGTAAACATGATTGGATCTGAAATGGATTTGGTGAAATCCCGTAAGTCATCAGCAGAGGTAAGAAGTCGATATTGCTCTATTGAAAATGTTAAAAAGGTGGCCAAGTTATTTAAAAAAGACCAAAAGATAAAGCTAAAAATAAGATTTACTCATGGAGCTTATATAAACATAGGGTGCAATAAATATAGAACTGTAAGAGATACTGTTGTAGATAAAACAGAGTGGTTTGTGGTAATACAAAGAAAAAATAGCAGAGAGAGTTTTAAGTATATTGATTTCTGTATAGGAGATGTTCAAGTTATGGAGGTATAGAAGGTGAATGTATGAATAAGTCAGTAATTATAAAAAATGCAGAGCCTATAAAGTTTGGAAATCAGATAGGAATGGTGATGGATGAATTGGACCCAGGAGCAATACGAAGCATATCAGAAAAAGAGAGGACAGAAGCTAGAAAAGCCAAAGATAAATGTTCAGAAATACAAAAATAAAGGTGTTTGGTATGATGGCTTGTACTTTAGGAGTCAGTTAGAAATGAAAAGGTACTGCCAGTTGAAGATCCTGTTTTATTCTGGAGAAATAACTGGATTTATAACTCAGCCAAGGTTTGTTCTTCAGGAAGGCAGCAGTGGGGAAAAGGCAATAACATATAGTGCTGATTTTTTAGTATTGCACAATGATGGAAGTTGTGAAGTTGAGGATACTAAAGGGTATGAGTCCGAGCAGTGGAAAAGGACATACAAGCAGTTTAAGTTGAGGTACCCAAGTATTGATTTAAAGGTGTTAAAAGACGTGTGAGTAATACGTAAAATGAAATTTAGATGAATTAATCAATAAATCTAAATATATAAATGTTCTTTGCTACGAAAATAAAAGTTAGTAACATCTGTACATTGACAATTTGATAGGATTTAGGGTTAAAATGTGCATAGCAAAGCTAAGGCAGGCATCGCCTGTCAAAAAAGAGATGAATAGAAGATGTAGTAATTAATTATTCAGTTGGAGCCTCAATGTGGAAGCCTAATTTTTGCAGTTCAAAAATATAACGAGAAATACGCTTTTGTTCACAATTTTTTCTACGCTGATCAAAATTAGAGTCATCATAAACTGTACCTGATTTTAGCATCGTATAGATAATTACAAGCAGCTTTCGGGCTAAAGCAATAGTGGATTTTTTGGCACCTTTGTTTTGCTTCAATCTCCAATACCATGATGAAAGATAAGTATTCCTTTTACCAGCGATAACCCACGCAACTTCGCAAAGCATACTTTTTATATAAGGATTACCTTTGGTTACAGAAGTCTTTTTTTTTACCTGCACTTTCATTATTACCAGGGCTAAGCCCTGCCCAAGAACAAATATGTTCAGCTGTCTTGAAGCAGCTCATGTCTACTCCAATTTCAGCAATAATAGAAGCTGCGGCGGTTTCAGCAATACCTGGAATACTGCATAAAGTTGCTGTTGCAGAGGAAAATTGATTTATTTCTGCAGTGATTGATACTTCAACATCTTTCAGGTGAGAGTTCAAAACATCTAAGTGAGATACTAGCATTTTTAAGAAATTTCTTTGGTGCACAGATAGAGTTCCATTCACTGCAATGAGAATTTCATCTATCTTTTTGCGTGTCTTTGTTTTTAGGCATTCATTAAGTTGTGATTTATTAATTTGTCCATGATCAATGAGACAGTTTATAATATTTCGTCCAGATGCACCAAATATATCAGAGATAAAGGTGGAAAGTCGAAAACCTGAGCTTTGCAAAAATTTCTCAATTCTATTCTTCTGGGAAGTAATATCGCGAATCACACTTTTGCGGTAACGAGTGAGGTCACGAAACTCTCGAATTTCCTTAGCTGGAATAAAACTACCGTTAAGTAATCCAGCGCGAAGTAATG
>NZ_LROR01000049.1:0-76011 GCF_001675205.1 Clostridium coskatii
GAACACGAGGAGATAGGTCAGAGGTGTAAGCAGGGCAACCTGTTAAGCTGACTGATACTAATAGGTCGAGGGCTTGACCAAATAAAAACGAAAGAAAAAAAGTTTACTGTGCAATTTTGAGAGGACAGAGTAATTTGAACTCTTAAAAACTAATATATAAGAAAATTGATAGAAGCGATCAGATTGAGGAAAGGCTTGAATGAGGAGTAGAGTTTACTTGTGTAAATGAGCACCGCAATGAAAGACTTGACGAAGATATGAGAAGCTTATAGCAATTTTCGATGATAATCTGGTGGTAATGACGTGAAGGTAACACCCCTTTCCATACCGAACAGGAAGGTTAAGCTTCAGGGTGCCGATGGTACTGCAGGGGAAGCCCTGTGGGAGAATAGGTCGCTGCCAGGTAATAAGGATCTTTAGCTCAGTTGGTTAGAGCAACCGGCTCATAACCGGTGGGTCCGGGGTTCGAGTCCCTGAAGGTCCACCATGAAAAGAACTACATAGTTTTATGTAGTTCTTTTATTTTTTGTCCGTATTATGGTACACTTTAAATAGTGTATTAGTTGGAGGAGATTTATATTGATATTTTATAGAATAAAGCAATTTTATTGGGCATTAACTTCTAAAATTAATGAACAGGATAGTAGGTTTATAAAAAATATTTTAAGCATAGAAGAATTAAAGTTGTTTAATAAACTGTCCGTAAATGAACAAAAACATTGTGTAAAAGTAGCATATGATGTAGAGCGTATTTGTAATAGTAAGCAAGGTAAATTAGATGAAAAATTGCTACTAAAGGCTGCTCTCTTGCATGATATAGGCAAGATACATAGAAAGTTAAATCTAGTAGACAAATCATTTATAGTATCAATGGATAGAATTTCAAAAGGAAAATTAAGAAAATTTTCTCAAAAGCCAAAGATAAATGTATATTACAATCATAGTAAAATAGGAGTAGATCTATTAAAAAAGATAGAGTATAATGAAAAGTTATTTTATCTGATAGAAAATCATCATAATAACGATATTCATAATAATAATTTGGAGTTGAAGATATTAAAGTATTGTGATAAAAGAAATTAAACTTATAAGTCAAATTTTTTAATTTATAAGTATTTTATGTGTATAAATTTATTCCAATTTTTATGATATAATTAATGTATAAGTGTATTAGTGGAGGTTAAGATGGATTCAAAAAAAAGAAGAATATATATTAAAGAAATTCTTGAAAAAAATGATAAACCTCAAAAAGGGCATATTTTGGCAGAAAAATTAGGGGTTACTAGGCAAATAATAGTTAAAGATATAGCAATTTTAAGGGCAGAAGGTAAAGATATAATAGCAACTCCAGATGGTTATCTGATTCCAAAAGCAGAAAAAAATTTAGTTAAGGCTGTAATAGCAGTTTCACACGAAACAAATGAAATAGAGGATGAACTTAAAACTATAGTTAAATTTGGGGGTAAAGTACAGGATGTAATAGTAGAGCATCCCCTTTATGGTGAAATAAAAAGTATGCTTATGATAAAAAATTTATATGATGTTGAAAATTTTATAAATAAAATAAAACAGTATAAAGCAGAACCACTATTGATATTAACAGGAGGTGTGCATTTACATACTATAGTTGCAGAAAACGATGACATAATTAAGAATATAAAAAGGGAATTGAAAGAGAAAAAGTATATTATTTCTGACTAATCCATAGCTAAGAGTTTTTATATTTATAAAAGAGGTGGTTGTATTATGAAGAGGAAAATGGCAATAGGTATTTTTATTTTAGTTTTAGTATTGTGTATTTCATTTTTAAATAATATCGTAAATTTCGTAATAAATATACAGTGGTATAAACAAGTAGGATACTTATCTGTTTATTTTACCAAACTTGTAGCGGTATGTAAGCTTATGATACCTTTATTTATTATAAGCTTTATAGGAATATGGTTATATTATAAAAGCTTAAGGATAAGCATTATAAAGTATAGAAAAGTTGTTGAGGTAAAAAGTAGTAAAGTTAAAATTGAGAGAAAAATAGTTTTTTTTATTGATTTAATTGTGTCTTTTTTAGCTTCTTATGTATTTGCATCAGCTTATTGGTATAGAATTTTACAATTCACAAATTCAGTACCTTTTAACAAAAAAGACCCAATTTTAAATTTGGATATTTCTTTTTATATATTTAAATTACCGCTTATACAATCCATATACAGTGCACTTGTAAGCCTATTTATTTTATTAGGATTGATAACTCTTTTTACATACTTTATATTAAGTATGAAAGATAGGTTTGTATCACGAAATTTTAAGAAAAATTTTGGTAAAATAAATATATTAGATAGTGGACTTACTAGATTTGCAGGAAAACAATTGGCAGTTTTAGCTGCTCTTATAATATTGTGTATATCAATAGGGTATATTTTAAAGTGTATTAACCTTGTTTATAGTCAAAATGGAGTAGCATTTGGTGCAAGTTATACAGATGCTCATGTAAGTTTGTTGTTCTACAAAATTATTGCAGTAGCATCTTTTATTGCTGCTATAGTTATATTTATTAGTATAATCAGAGTTAAAATTAAACCTATAGTGGCATCTATAGTTGTAATAATAGTTTTAATTATAAGTGGAAATTTAATGGCTTTTGTGGTTCAAAATTTTGTGGTTAAATCCAATCAAAAAACTTTAGAAAGTCCATATATAAAATATAATATAGATTATACCCGTAGTGCATTTAATATTGATAATGTGGATACTAGGTCTTTTGAAGTTAAGGATGATTTAACTTCAAAGGATATAGAAAATAATATGGATACGATAAATAATATAAGAATAAATTCTTTTGATCCTACACTTGAATTTTATAATCAAGTTCAAATTATAAGATATTATTATAACTTTAATAATATTGATATAGATAGATATAATATAAACGGGAAATTTAATCAAGTTTTTGTAGGTGCAAGGGAAATAAACAGCAAGGCAATAGATCCAAATACATGGCAAAATAGACATCTTATATATACCCATGGTTATGGAATAGTTATGAATAAAGTTAATTCTGTAACTTCAGAAGGGCAGCCTAACTTTGTCATAAAAGATATGCCACCTAATAATTCTACTGATATAAAAATTGGAAATCCAAGAATATATTTTGGCGAAAAAACGGATAACTATGCAGTAGTTAATACCAAAATAGGTGAATTTGATTATCCCAAAGGAAGTAATAATGCAACTAATATTTATAATGGAACAGATGGAATAAAATTAGGATTTCTAAATAGATTATTATTTGCAATAAATCAAAAGGATTTAAATTTCTTATTATCTAGAGATATATCAAAAGAAAGTAAGATATTGATAAATAGGAATATAGTTGATAGAGTCAATAAAATAGCACCTTTTTTAAACTATGACTCAGATCCTTATATAGTTGCAAGTGGAGGAAAGCTATATTGGATATTAGATGGATACACTGTTTCAAATAGATATCCTTTTTCACAACCTCAGAATGATGTAAATTATATGAGAAATTCTGTGAAGGTTACTGTAGATGCTTTAAATGGAGACGTAAATTTTTATATAGTGGATAAAACTGATCCTATAATAAAAAGCTATGCAAAAATATTCCCTAACTTATTTAAAAATATGAATCAACTATCACCTGATATAGTTAAGCATTTTAAATATCCAAAGGATTTGTTTAATATTCAATGTAGTGTACTTGGGAAATATCATGTAACAGATCCAGGAGTATTTTATAGTGGAGAAGATTTATGGGAAGTAGCTAAGAACCAAAAACAGGTTAGTGGCGAAAAGAATCTAATGGAGTCTCCTTATGTTGTTATGAAACTTCCAGGTGCTAATAAAGAAGAAATGATATTGCTGCAATATTTTAATATGAGAGATAAGGACAATATGGTAGCTTTATTTGGAGCTAGGATGGATGGAAAAAACTATGGAAAGATGATTCTATATAAATTCCCTCCAGAGAAGACGATATATAGCCCATACTTGTTTAAACAAAAATTAAATCAGGATACGACTATATCTACTCAACTGTCACTTTGGAATAAAGATGGGTCTAAGGTTCAATTTGGTGATACCATGATAGTTCCTATAAATAATTCTTTGGTTTATATAGAACCTATGTATCTTAGAGCCAGTGGCAAAGATAGTATACCAGAGATGAAAAGGGTCGTAGTATCTTATGGTGATAAAATAATATTAGCCCAAAGTATAGATGATGCTTTGCAGCAGATATTTAACTACAATCAAAATAATCAATTGCAAGGAAATAGCTCTACTCAAAGTCAGCTAGTTCCTACTAATAACGATAATCAGGAAAAGATAAAACAGGCTAAGGATTTGTACGAAAATGCATTAAGTGCACAGAAAAATGGTGATTGGTCAGGATATGGAGATAATATTAAAAAACTTGGAGATATATTGAATTCACTAGGTAAATAGAGTTTAATATAAAGTAGTAGAAACAGGGCTATTTTTAGATTATTAAAATAAAGATTTCTTTGAAGGGGAGATTAACATGGATTATGATGTGATTATATTAGGTGGGGGAATAATAGGATGTGCAGTTTCCTATGAACTTTCAAAGTATAATTTAAATATAGCATTGATTGAAAAAGATTATGATATTGCTAATGATGTAGCACCTATAGATTATTCTATAGTGTATGATGGATTGGAATGTGAAGATATATCATTATCAAAACTTGAATTTGCTGGTAGTAAGATTATGTCTGACTTGGCATCTAAGTTTAATATTTTCTTTGAGAAGAAGGGATATTTACTGTTAGCAGATACTAAAGAAAGTGAGAAAAAGTTAATTTGTATGTATAATAAAGCTTTGAATAGGGGCATGGAAAACATACAATTGTTAGATGGAGAAGAAGTACGGAAGATAGAGCCGAATTTAGGAAAAAATATAAAGAAAGCTATTTATTCTAAAAATACGGGGATTATATCACCCTATGATTTAGCTATTTCCTATGGTGAAATTGCTTGTGATAATGGGGTCAATTTTAAGTTAGGTGAAGAAGTTTTGGATATAGAAAGTATATCCAAAGGTTTTAAGGTAGTGACCAATAAAAATAAATTTACATGTAATATGGTACTAAATACGACCCCAGGTAAAAATTATAGTATAGATAGAGAAAATAGGGTAAATCAAAATGTAAAATATTTAGAATATTTTTCCGTAGAAAAAAAGTTAAGCAAACCCTATAATAATATAATTTCTACAATAGGAGATGGGGATAATAAAACATGCATTATCCCCGGAAAAGAAAATAAATTATTAGTCGGATTAAAGAATTATGAAAAAATAAGTTGTGAAGAGGGACTACAAAAAATAAGTGGTTTTATAAAAGATTTATCACAGGAAAACATTGGCGATTTTTATAATTCACATTTTTATGATGATTTTTTGATTATAGACGATAGTTTAATTGATGAAGATTATATTAAAATAATAGGAAAACATTATGGGCAGGTTACAATGACACCTTCAATTGCAAATATAGTGTGCAAGACAGTAGTAAACAAACTAAATTGCCGCTTGAAAAAGGATTTTGTGGATAAGAGGAGGGAATTCTATAAATTTAGAGAACTTTCTAATGAGGAAAGAAAAAAAATAATAAAACTAAATAGAAAATATGGAAAGGTAATATGTTATTGTAATAAGGTAACAGAGGGTGAAATAATAGATGCCATAAGTAGACCATTGGGGGCACGTACTATAGAAGGTATAAAGAGAAGGACAGGTGCAACTTTTGGAGATTGTAGAGGGACTAGGTGCCTTTATGAAGTAGCATCAATTCTTGCAAGGGAGACTAATAAAAAAATGACTGATATAGTTAAAGATTCTAAAAATTCCAATATCATGGTAGGTAGAATAAAGGAGTTTGATGAAATGTAATTGGGGGAGTTAGAATTGATAAAGGAGAGAACAGGTACTAAATTCGATAGGCAATGTATAGATATTAAAGATAGAGAGGATATTAATGAAAATTTATATAGCGGAGAAGAAAATTTGAAATTAAAAGAAGATAATAAGTGTGATATATTTACTACTATAGTTAGAATAAAAGGGTGTAATTGCAACGTAGTGCCAGTAAAGAGCTCTAAGCCACTAGATAAAAGCCTGTGGCTTGAATGCTCAAAAGTTTTAGCTAGAATACATGTTGGGGCACCTATAAAAATTGGAGATATAATTTGCAAAAATATACTAAATACGAAGGTGGATATAATTTGCACTAAGAATGTTAATAAAATTACAAAATAATTTCAAATTTACCTTTATTATTTTTAATATCTTGGTTATAATAAATAGTGGAAATATATTTAGTATATATGTAAATTTAGCATTAGAAAAAAATATATATTTAATTAAAAATTAACTGATGAAGAGGTTAGTAGCTTTAAAATGATTTAAGAGAGTCAGTGTCTTGGTGTAAGCTGATATCATAATATTGTGAATCCACCTTGGAAGTACTGATAAAACAGTTCGGTAATACCGTTATAAATTAGAGAGAATTAGCATTAATTTGTTAATTAAATAGGGTGGCAACACGGAGTCTTTCGTCCCTTTAGGGTACGTAAAGGCTCTTTTTATATTATAGGAAACTATATAGATGATTAGGGAGGATTTATAAAATATGTTAGATTTAAAAAGAATAAGAAACAATCCAGAGGAAGTAAAAAAACAACTTTCAAATAGAGGAGAAGATTTCGATCCAGCAACTATCGATGAAGTAATAGCTTTAGATGAGAAGAGAAGAAAAATCCTAGTTGAAGTAGAAGCTTTAAAGAATAAAAGAAATCAAGATTCAGCTCAGATAGCTAAAATGAAAAGAAATGGTGAAAATGCAGATGATTTAGTTGCTGAAATGAAGCATGTATCAGATAACATAAAACAGTATGATACTGAATTATCAGAATTAAATGGAAAGATAGAGTACATAATGCTTAGGATACCTAATATTCCTAATCCTGCAGTTCCAGAAGGAAAATCAGATGAAGATAATGTAGAAATTAGAAAATGGTCAGAGCCTACTAAGTTTGACTTTAAACCTAAAGCTCATTGGGATATAGGTACAGATCTTGATATACTTGACTTTGAAAGAGGTGGAAAGGTATCAGGTTCTAGATTTACATTTTACAAGGGGTTAGGAGCTAAACTTGAAAGAGCTATAATAACTTATTATTTGGATTTTCATACAGAAAAGCATGGATATACAGAAATATTACCTCCTTATATGGTAAATAGGACTAGTATGACTGGTACAGGTCAGCTTCCTAAATTTGAAGAAGATGCTTTTAGAATATCAAATAATGATTACTTTTTAATTCCAACTGCAGAAGTACCAGTAACTAATTTTCATAGAGATGAGGTTTTAAAAGGAGAAGATTTGCCATTGAAATATGTTGCATATAGTGCATGCTTTAGAGCAGAAGCAGGATCAGCAGGAAGAGATACAAGAGGAATAATAAGACAACATCAATTTAATAAAGTTGAAATGGTTAAATTCACAAAACCTGAAGAATCTTATGATGAGCTTGAAAAGCTTACTAATGATGCAGAAGATGTACTTAAAGGACTGAAAATTCCATATAGAGTAGTTAGAATATGTAAGGGAGACTTGGGTTTTACTGCAGCACTTAAGTATGATATAGAGGTTTGGATGCCAAGTTACGATAGATATGTAGAAATATCAAGCTGTAGTAATTTTGAGGATTTCCAGGCAAGACGTGCTAATATAAAATATAAGGAAACTCCAAAAGACAAACCAAGGTATGTACATACTTTAAATGGATCAGGAGTTGCTATAGGTAGAACAGTTGCAGCTATATTAGAAAACTATCAGCAAGAAGATGGAAGTGTTATAATTCCTGAAATATTAAGACCATATATGGGTGGAAAAGAAGTAATAAAATAAAATTATCTTATAAAATACAATATCTTTAAAATAAGATATTGTGAGAGTATTTTGGGTATATTGAGAGATATAATGAAATAGTTCATTATATCTCCTTTAGTATACTAAATACAGAGAAAATCACATGAATTATCAGGCTTATTTTAGATAAAAAGTAGTTATATTGAATTTTTTATATAAAAATTCAATATAAAAGATAAAAAAATGTTGACATATATGTAGACTGTTGTTATAATAATACTTGTCATGTTGGTCTAGGAAAGATGGTCGAGTTGGTTTAAGGCACCGGTCTTGAAAACCGGCGTACGGGTGACCGTACCAAGGGTTCGAATCCCTTTCTTTCCGCCATATAATAATTATATTTAAACGTAGGGCATGGAGAAATACTCAAGTGGCTGAAGAGGCGCCCCTGCTAAGGGCGTAGATCGGGTAACCGGTGCGAGGGTTCAAATCCCTCTTTCTCCGCCATTATACTTTTAATAATGGCTTAAATATAGTTACTTAAGGAAGTTATCCATTAAAATGGTTACTTCTTTTTTTATTTACTAGGATAGGTATATAAATTTTAACTTGATATAGTAAATAGCCTTGATTTTAATTGGTATTTGTGTTAATATAACACTGTTAATTTGCGTCAGTAGCTCAGTTGGATAGAGCAGTTGGCTACGAACCAGCGTGCCGGGGGTTCGACTCCTCTCTGACGCACCATAATCCATTAAAAACACTGACTTTCAGTGTTTTTTATTTTATCTAAATTTAGATAATTGTCCCCATTTTGTCCCCAAAGTTTTCAATGGGGTATTTCATTTTACATTAAATATAGAATTTATTTTATCAATTGCTTTGAATTTTTCAGGTGGCATTACATGAGTATAAATATTAGCGGTTATATTTATATTGCTGTGACCTAGTAACATTTGAACTGTTTTGAGCGGCACATTATTTTCAAATAGACGTGTAGCGAAAGTATGTCTTAAGCTATGAAATTTTTTATATGGTATATTATTATTTTTTAATACTCTCTCATAGGAACGTCTTAAATTACGTGGATCTATAGGTAAGCCTAGTTCGGTACAAAATACATAATCATTTTTTGTATAGGCCGGACCTGCTTTAATCTTCTCCTCTTTTTGCTGTAATTGGTGTTTTTCTAATATTGGTATAAGATTTTCAGGAAAAGGAATAGTCCTAATGCTATTTTTAGTTTTAGGAGTTTGTTCAATAAGGTGGTAGTGCCTTTTAGTACCTTCAATAAGAGTAACGCCTTTTATAGCTCTTTTGACTGATAAAGTACAATTCTCAAAGTATATATCACTCCATTTTAACCCTAATATTTCACCTTCACGTAGGCCGGTACCTAAATCTAGAAGAAACAAAGCTTTTAATCTATGATCTTGTACTGCATTTATAAATTGATTTTGTTCATCTACTGTGAATACGGTTATATCATCTTTTTTATTTTCATTTACTGAATTGCTTTCAGGGATAGTGATGGATTTCCCAATACAATAGTTTCTCACAATGTATCCTTCGTCAATACAGTAATTAAAAAAAGATTTAAGCAGCTTATCTAAGTTTTTAATTATACTGGAGCTCTTACCGCTATTAAATAAATCATTATAATAACGCTGTATATCAAGTGATTTAAGGCCTTTTAACTTTATAGGATATAATGGTGAAGGTTTTATATAAATCCTATAAACACCCTCATATCGTTCAAATGTTGAGGGCTTAACTGTATTTTTGATTTTTTCAAATAGCCATAGTTTACATACATTACCTAGAGTGAGTTTATCGTAATCATTGGTTAATCCGCTATTTAATCCATTCTTATATTCTTCGAGTTTATCCTCTGCCTCTTTTTTAGATTTGCCATAAAATGTTTTCCTAATTCTGTTTCCATCAGAATCACGACCTAAATCAACACGAAGTCTATAATATTTTTTACCATTCCTAACACAGTTAGTTTTAGTGGCCATTGTATCATCTTCCTTTCATGTGACCACGAATTTCGTCGTCAGTTAATTTATTGTCACCAACGGACACAATGTCCGCCGCTGGGGTGGAACTATATGTGTGACATTTTATGTCACACTAGTAACATCAAGGTTTTAGTCTTTAAAGAGGAAAACTACTCAAGTGTAAATTCACGTGAGTTATTTGGATTTTTCCAAGAAACCTAGTAAGACACCCATTCATATAGTACGAATGAAATAATATCGAAGTTGCTATTTTAGCTAATAGTTTCCCGATTTTAAATCACTAAACCCCATTTGGGTGTCAATTAATTTATTGTTCAGAAATTAATTTGTGTATCCCCTCATATGGAGGGTAACTATAATAGCAGAATAACCTATACCGACTGATTTTAAATCGAACGGTGTGTTTTTGCCCCATTGTTGTGCAATTCCCCTTTAAAGGGGTGCTGCAAATTTGAGACAGGGGTACGTCATATTTGAATATATAAAGCATAGATTTTAAATCCGACCTTATGTAAACATTTGGTTTACGGATATGGTGTCCAAAAACTTCAGTATTGGATTCGCACTTACTTGGGAAATCCCAAGTATTCGCCTTTGTGGCGAGAACCTATAGGAACATGAGTGATATTCTCTTTGTGTGTCAAAATTTCAGATATACAATATATTGATTTAAAACCAATAAACCTTAAGGTGGGAAATTCCACGTTCAAAAGTGTGAATTTCGTACATCAGGTAAGGGACTATTGGTCGGTTGGCTCATTTACCATTTTGGTAAAGACCGGATTTTAAAATTGAGCCTTATTAATTATTAGTCAGTTAGTTTATGGTAAGTTAGGATCTCTATCAAATTTAAGGTCACTTTCTTTAGGTCCGTCATCTACTAAGCCATATCTTATTAAGTAATTTGTAAATATCTTATCTAAAATATCATTAATAGTCTTTATTTTTTTATCTTTTTCACTATAAAGTTTGTAAAAGTCTTTGTTTTCAATAATATTACTATTAGCTATGAAACTTTCATTAGAAAATTCAAATATTGTCCATATTAGTTCACGATAAAGTTCTAAATTATTTGATAATGTTTTATTAGTTATTTTATTATCTTTGAAAGTAACTGCCTTGTAAAATTCAGCTATTATTATGTTATCCATAGTTCTTCTAATATCTAAAATTTTTTCTTTATGTTTAGGATATTTTTTCATTATATTATCAATATCTTTAGACACTTCAGCATTCATTTTTTCTTCAAATTCATATGAAATTAAATCAGTTATATCAACATTAAGAGTTTTAGCTATTTCATTAAGAATGTCTATATCAGGTTCTCTAGTATTATTTTCATAATGTGCATATGTTGAACGTGGTATATTTAATTTATGAGCCATGTCAGCTTGAGTCAGTTTTAAGTTTTTCCTATAACTTTTTATTTTATCACCAATTTTTATTATTTCATTTAATCCCAATTAAAGCGCCTCCTATAATTTATATAGTAAAATAAAATCTCCATAAATGCAACAATTATTTGAAAAGGTTATTGACATATCCAATATTGAATAATATAATGAAAATATAAAATAATTCTGCAATATTGGAACAAAGGAGGCATCAATCATGCTATATAAAATAGCAGGTAGAAGAGTTGAGAAAGGAATTAAATCAGGTAAATTTGCTAAAGAGTTAGGAATTACACCTCAATATTTAAGATTAATAGAAAAAGGAGATGCTGAACCAAAAGTAAAATTGGCTCTTAAGATGTGTGAAATTCTTGATCTAGATCCAAAGAAAACATTTTTCAGCGAGGAGGAAAAATAAGCAAATTATATAAATTAATTATTTTCAAATAGAAAAATATACTATTTTTGGAAATAGAGCATGAAACACGAGGAGGATTATTTAAGTGGAAAACAATGTATCAGTATTAAAACCGCAGCAACTTGCAGACAGATGGCAAGTAAGTCTAACGAAAATATATGAGGATAACAATGCAGGACTAATTCCACATCTGAAGACTAATCGTAATAGATTTCCTATTGCAGCAATAGAGGCTATGGAAAATGAAACAGGATTTGATGAAAGAGATATTCCAACTCCATTAGAAAGAAAGCAGAGAAGAAAAATTGCAGAGCTGGAGAAGATGCTGGAATTAAAGGATGAAGAGATAAAAAAACTTAGATCTAATATTGTTAAAGCATGTACATTTTTAACAGAAGAGGTTTATTCAGATATTCTAAATCAAGACAAAAAATAGTACCATAAGTACATTACTTTTCTACTTGGAGGAATAATAGTCCTGAGGTGATAAAGTATGGTAAAGCAACAGCAGGAAAAAGGTATAAAAGTAATTATTGACAATCCTGAATGTATTCCAATTGCACAAGAAAGGCTAATTAAATTTCTATATGATGAATACATTAGGGAAGCTTCTACAGAAGACTATAAGAAAATTCAAGATTAGTTACATTACTTTTTCTTTAAGGGGGAACAATAAGCTCTGAGGTGAAAAGATATGGCAAATAGGAAAGAGAGAAAAATAAAAGTAGTTGTTATGAATCCAGAAAGGATCCCGTACATGGAACAAAAAATAACGAAATTGTTATATGAAGAATATATAAGAGAAATATCTACAGAAGACTATGAGAGAATTGAAGATTAATTGAATTACTTTTCCATTAAATGGACATACTAGCTCTGAGGTGAAAGATATGGAAAATGATAATAGACCATTAGTTACAATGATTCTTCCAAAAGATAGAACTTTATTAGAAAAGAAGTATGGTGAAGCACTTGCACAAGCAGTCGCTGAGATATTAAGTAATGAAGAACTTGAATACTTAATCAGAAAACTTAAGAAAACTTAAGAAAACATCTGATGAATAGGCTGAAAAGCCTATCAAAGAAGTATATTTATACGGTAATCTTTTAATTAAAAAGTGTACAAGCTAAATAAAATAGACAAAGGAGCTACACTTATCAATTTAGCATGTATAGATAGAACTTGTGGCTTAATTGCCGTTGCTAAAAGTAGCAATAAGTGAAAGAAAAATTTAAAATTTTTTGAAGAAAATTTCAAAAAATAATAAAAAAAATTACAAAAAAATTCGAAAGGCCGCAACAGCTCTAAAGCCTTATAATATAAGTGTTTAAGAGAGTATGTTTTAGATATGATAAGGAGGAACATAAATGGCTGAGTATAAAATTTTAGAAAATAGACCTGATATTAAAAAAGTTATGACAATATCTGAATTTTGCAATGAGTACAATTTAGGCAGAAATAAAGCTTATACTCTTTGTCATAAGTCAGATGCACCAGTAATCTTCAACGGAAAGAAAATATTATTCATAAAGGCAAAGGTTGATGAGTGGATGGAAAGTTTAATTGGAAAGCATATTTAGTAATGATGTGCAAAAGGCTAATAAGTAGGTGGTGACGTGAACTCTAGTGAAAATATATTTTTTAAGCGATTTGATGGAGCAGCAAGAAAAATATTTTTTGAAGATAAAAGCAAATATATGGTTTTATCATGGATTATATTCAGAACTAATTATCAAGAAGAATATCAAGGATTAAAAAGAAATGAATGTTATTTTAGTTATTCAATAGTTGAAAATGAATGTAATGTGAGTAGAAAAAAACTGCAAAGAATTTTATTAGATTTAGAGAATGATGGGTTTATTAGATGGATACACAAGAGCAAGGGTAAAAATAGCAAAAGTATAATTTATTTAATAGAAATAGGATACGGTTCAGAGAACGGTTCAGAATACGGTGAAAGTATTGAAAACACTAACATAACAGATACTAAGGATACGGTTAAGGATACGGTTGAGGATACATCTTCTAGAAATATATCTAAAAATAAATCTAATATATATACTACGATTTTTGATTATTGGAATAGCAAAAAGATAATAACTCATAAAAAATTAACTAAAGATATGGAAAATGCAATAGGTAAAGTTTTAAAAACACATTCAGATGAAGAAATAAGACAAGCAATAGATACCTATTCACAAATACTCCAGAGTGATTTCTATTTTAATTACAAATGGAGCTTAAAGGATTTTCTTAATAGAAAAAATGGAATAAGTACGTTTATGGATGAAGGCACTAATAAATGTAACTATGATGAATATTTAAAATCTAAGCAGTTTAAAGAAAAAAGTAAATCAAATATTAGTAATGGGTGTAGACCAAATGCAGGGGCATTTCAAGAAATTAAATAATATGATTTATAAAATAGGAGGATGATAAAACATGAAACTTTATAATATACAAGCTGAAAGAGATTTACTGGGATCTGTAATCATTAAACCTGATAATTTATGTGATTGCATAGACTTATTGAAAAGTGATGATTTTTTTAAGGATAGCCATAGGTTGCTATATTCCGCTATTGTGAGATTATATACAAATAGCAAAGATGTTAATATAACTACTATTGCAGAGAATTTAAATTCAAAATTGAGTTTAGTTGGTGGAATAACTTATATTTCACAGCTTACAGGTCAGACGCTGCAGGCTGAAAGTATAAAATCATATGCTGAGATAATAAAAAAGTATTCTAATGCTAGAAAATTACTTGCAGTGTTGAAAAAAGATACAACAAGAATAGAGAAAACAGATGCAGACATAAAGGGCATAGTAAGAGAATTACAGGATCTAAGTTTAGAGTTTGAAAGCAAAATTAATGTAGATAATGGAAAATTAGACAAGCCTATGGTAAATGTGCTGGACAGTCTTGAAAAAAGATATCTAAATGGTGGATCTATACAGGGAATAGAAACAGGCTATAAGGTATTAGATAAAACCCTCAACGGATTAAATAAAAGTGATTTCATAGTTGTATCCGCTAGGCCTTCAATGGGTAAAACCGCTTTTGCAATAAACATAGCTTTGAATATAGCTAAACATCATAATATAAGCTTTTTTTCACTAGAAATGTCGAAGGAACAGTTGTTGGAAAGAGCATTAGCAGCTAAAGCTTTAATTCAAATGAATAATATTAAATCAGGTAAGTTAACAGATAAAGAGTGGACTAGGGTAAGCCAAGAAAGCGGGATTATAGTAAATTCTGGTTTAAGGATATATGATAAAATATATTCACTAAATGGCATAAAAGCAGAGTGTAAAAAGAGAAAATTACAAAGCAGCTTAGATGTTGTTGTAATAGATTATTTGACACTTATTGATGGAGCTGAAAAGTCAGATAACAGGGTTCAAGAGGTAAGCAAGATATCCAGACAGCTAAAGCTTATGGCCAAAGAATTAAATGTAGTGATTGTTGCACTGGCGCAGTTAAGCAGAGCGCCAGAGGGAAGAAATGACCATAGACCTATACTTTCAGATTTACGGGAATCTGGTTCAATAGAACAGGATACAGACATAGTTATTTCTCTTTATAGGGATGAGTATTATAATCCAAATACTGATGATAAAGGCATTATAGAGGCTATAATCGAAAAACAGCGAAACGGTAGGACTGGAACAATAAAACTAGCGTGGATACCAAAGTATCAATTAATTACAGATCTATGTATAAAATAGGAGGTCTGAATGGAGGACAAGCTATTAATTGTATTTATAAATAGGGTAAAGGTTAAATATCTGCAGTGTAATGATATTGAGCTGAAAAAGTACATTGGAGAAATACTTGCAGGTGATGTTGATATAATGCATAGTAAATTAAGTGAAAATTCAAAAAATATAAGGCAAAAACCTAAAAATAGGTAAAAAATAAAAGCTTGCTCAAGGAGCTAAGCTTGTAATCTGAACAATTATTAGTTTACAACCTTGAGTAAAAACTGTCAAGGAGGAATAACAAAATGAGTAAAACGTTATTAAATACATTAAAAAATGTTGTAAATGGCACTATCGAAAGAGAATACATGAAGGTTACTGATGATTTTCAGGAAGTATTAAAGAAGAATACTAATTTAGCAAAAGAACATAGGGAGTATTCAGATAAAGTAGAAGAACTTTCAGAAAAATTAAGTAAGGTTGTTCCAGAGGAATATAAAAGTTTAATTGACGATTTAGTAGATGCAAGTACAGGTGTTATGTCTGCAGAATCTGAAATACTTTTTAAAGAAGGAGTTGTCCTGGGAGCGACTGGACTTAATTATTTAAGTGAAATAGGCACTTATCTACAATTCATATAGCGAGATAAGGAGGTTTGTGTATGACAAAGGTAACTATTTCTTATGAAAATGATATGGAAAAAGCTAGTATAATTGATGATTTAAAAATTCATCACAAGATACTAAGAGTAACCCATGAATGTAAAAGTAAAAATGATAATTGTAAATATAGACGGGTTTATGTATTCCTTGAAAATAAAAATTAAGTAAGGTGGTATATGTGAGTATTTATATACTATTAGAATATGTCAGAGGATGCGAAAGAATAAATGTAGAGCCAAGCATAAAAGGCTTATATGAATTTAAAAAATTATGGAGGCGCTAAATGGACGGAATAAAGGATCAACTATTACTAGACAAGCTGCTTAAACAGGTATATAAGACTTTGAAGAAGAAAATGTTTCCTAGAAAACATATAAAATTATTACATGGTGATGTTGATATAGCAATAAAAGAAATGGATAGTATAGTTATGGGATGTTATGAAAATGAACCAGTAGGCAATTATAGATATAAGCATCACATATTTATCAATTTGGAAATAATAAAAGATTACACGGAAAGCAATTGGGGAAAAAGGTATTTCAAGCAAAGGATAAAAGATACAATAGCTCATGAATTAATACACGCCTATGTGTTTGAGGAATATGAGGGCTTCTGTGACATAGAAAACACATATCTTGATGGCAGTCCCATATTTTTAAGTATATTAGCATATTTAAATTTACCAAGTGGATATAAGTCATGGAAAAGTTTTATACGTACTGATTTATATAAGAAAATCAAACAATGCAATACCTTTGAAAAGGTAGAACATATGTTATTTAGAACTGTTTTAGCATATGAAAAAAAGTTTAGAGAATTAGAGCGAATAGTTGATAATAATAAAAAAATATTAGTTGCAAACTTTTTTGAATTTGCCAATGGATACACAACAGGAGTAAAAGGATATAGTACAGTTACATTTAATGATAATGGCTTTTTATGTAAATCTAATAGCTTCCAGATAGGGGCATATACAGATATATCTAAATTAAATGCTTTAATCAAAAAGAAGATAGTTAATAATAGTTTTGAATATAAGTTTTGTGGGAAATTTGAATGTAATACAACTGAGGATAAAAGAAGTAAACTGCATTTACAGAGTATGAATATATGATTAAGAACGTAATGAAACTGGCCAGCATAGTACAAACACTATAATCAAAGTAGCAATGGATGCAAAAACATGATAAGTAATTTATGTAAAAAACAGGAGTAAAATATATGTTATAATAAATATAGAGATGAATATTAAAAGTACTGCACCTATAGTGGTGTAAGGCATTAGAAATAATGACCGCAGGAAAATATCTCATAAACCTTTTATTTAAGGTTATGGATGTGTTTCTGTGGCCATTTTATTTTGTTTAAAGATTGCGAGGTAGGCTAAGTTGGAAGATAGAGCAAAACAGGCTAGAAACGAATATATGAAGAATTGGAGGAAAAAGAATAAGGACAAAGTAAAAGCAGCGCAAGAGAGGTATTGGATTAAAAAGGCAGATAATAAGAAAGGACATTAAGCAATTTATTAATAACTAGGTCAAATTCAGTTAAGGCATTTAAAATGTCAAAACCTAAAGGGTATAAAGGATGCCCCCTACCTCAAAAGTTTAAGGGGACTGTGAGCAAGACCGAATGCCAATTGTTCCTTTGTGATAAATGGATGCGTAATTTCTAACATAATAAAAAATCATATGAGCTAAGGAGAATTATATAACATGAATAAGTTTAGTACAGATCAAGAAAATTTTATAAGCAAATATAAGTCTTTTAAAGCTGCAGTTAAAAATATAGATTTAGATATAGACGAATACAACGAATGTTCTGAATCTATTGAGAATGTCAAAAGGCTGGAGGAGTTAAAGCAAAATTATGTTAAAAAGATTAATATAATAGATTTATTTTTAGATAGCTTAAGTGAAGCAGATAGAAGAATAGTTATTTTAAAATATATTGAAAGAAAAACCAGCAAATTTATAGCTAAAGAATTTAATATTATACCTCAAAAGATAATATATAAGGTTTCTTTAATAAAAAAATTAATACTAAAGTTGGAGTGTGAATAAATATGGTATTGACTGAAAATGAAGCTTTTTTACTTGCATTAGGATATACTTTTGATATATCAGACGTAAGGATCAAGACTACTTGTCATAAAATATTAGATAAAAGAGATATGAAGGTCAGAGACATATACATGATAACTGATTATGGAGGAGCATTGAAGCTATATAGACGTTATAAGAAAACTTATATATATAAAGTAGGAAGGTTCCGAGTGCCAGATTTTATAGATGATACTTTGATAGTTCAGCTTGATAGGAAAAGGAGTTCGTAAAATGTGAATTCTTTTTTATTATCACTTTTGACAGTATTGACAAAACCGTTTTGCAGAAATCTGATGAACGGTACCGTTTTGACAACATTGGCAGAACGGTAAAATATAAGATCGCTTTTGCTATAATATTGGTAGAAGCGTTTTTTCTGTTTCTGCAGATTCCTGCGAAAACAATTATTTATAAATGGAACTTTTGTCAGAAATCTGACAACCTTCCATTTATAAAAAAGGTTCGCCTAATTCTGCAAACCTTAATTAAGGAGTGCGAAAAATTTCGCAGTCCTTAAAGGTGAAGGTGCCGTCAATTTTGAAGGGTTCGACATTAATGTCGAGAAACATCAACGTTGGGGTTTCTAATAATAACTAGAAAATTTAATATTTAGTAGTGGTCAATTTGACTTGTACTGAAAATTCAAAAACTGTAGAGGATAAATAAGAGATAGCTATACAAATTATACTTAAAGTATGCAAATATAGCTTAAAATGCTTATATGGGAGCTTTAACATTAAGACTTATAATTATATGATTTTAAAAAATGGAAGTTAGCAAATATTAATATTTATGTACTTTTGAATTAACTATACAACAATTATAAATTAAAATAGAAAGGGTACTAATATACTGTAATGCTAGTACTATCAATGGATAGAGATATATCTTATGATTTTTTATAACTTCGCTAAATACATCTTTAGCGAAGTTATAACAGATAAAAATATCTAAAAAAGCAGATATATTATATATGAATAACAGCTATTTAGTGCTATAATTTAAGTAAAATAATATGATTAAAGGGTGATAATATTGAGAATAAGTTATAAGCCATTATGGAAAACGTTAATAGATAAAGACATGAAGAAGAAGGATTTTAAAGAAGCTATAGGGGGAACTTCGGATCTTATGAATAGATTGAATAAAGGAGATCATGTAACTACTAAGACTATTTTAAAAATATGTGAAGCTCTAAAATGTAAAATAAGTGATGTTATAGAGGTAGTAGAATAACATTTTGCTATTCGTTTTTATATTTTTAAAGAAATTCTAAGGATATAGATATAACATATAGGTGTCCTAAGAAAATAGAAAAGATATTAAAAGCACACAGCAGCTAGATATACGCAAAAGGTTAAAACAACAGAATAGTAAAAAGAGATTCAGGAGAGGTAAAGACGAATGCCCCTCCTTTTCTGATACGTTGGAATTGATGAATTATAGAAAATATAAGAAAGTTAAGGGCAGGATAAGACAAATATAAAATTTTTCTAAATAAAAGTGATTAAAAACTTGTTAAGTTGTGATAATAAATAACATAGACAAGTTATGGATTGCAGGATAATTACCTGCCACCTTCCTAGGGGGGGACTAAGCTGGGTAAGTTCCAGCTGCTCCTAGATAAATAGATCATGGGAGGGTTTAATATGAACGAATTAGTTGATTTGGGGCTATTTACAAAAGGAGAGAAAGTTTTAGTTAGCAGTAGAATTATTGCAAGAGCTTTTGAAAAGGAACATAAAGAAATAATTTACATTATAGAAGGAAGAATCTCAAAAGGAAAAACTAGAAACAAAGGTCTATACAAACAATTACTTGAGATAGGTGGAGAACACCACGCATCTAATTATATGATTAGATCTCAGTATGCTGATACTCAAAATAGGAAACAAACAGAATATCTTTTAACTAGAGACGGATTTTCTTTAGTTGCTATGTATATAAAAGGTGAAAAGGCTCTAAAATGGAAACTTAAATATATAGAAGCTTTTAACAAAATGGAAGCCTTTATAAGAGAAAAATTATCTAGTGAATGGAAAGAAACTCGTATCAAAGGTAAACTATGCAGGAGAAATGAGACAGATGTAATAATGACCAAGCTTATTCCACTTGCAGTATCACAAGGTAGTAAAAACGCAGGCAAGCTGTATATGACTTATAGTAAGCTAGTAAATAAATGAGTAGGTATACCTACTAAAAGCAGAGAAAAGGCAACTAAAAGGGTATTAGATGTAATATATAATCTTGAAAATCTTATAGAACATGTAATATCAGAAGAAGTGGATAAAGGCGCATATTATAAAGATATATATCAGATATGTAAAGGAAAATGTAACTTAATGATTGAGTTAAGCTACTTACCAGAACAAAGATTAATAGCTTAGAGTATCAGGATAAAAACTGGTACTCATTTTTTTATATGAGGATGAATATATGTAGCATAAAGGATATTGCCTTTTTTTATAGAAATATTACTTAAAAGGAGGCAGTAAGGTTATGAATAATAAAAAGAAATGTAAGGATAATGTTGGAATTATGAAATTTCCATTTTTTAAAGTATTGTTGATATTTTTTGCAACAGAAGCAGTGGCAATACTACTAATATGGATTTTTATGCCACTTAAAGGATTATATAATCATGATTGGCTTACATTTTGGTCTGGGATTGTTGGAGGCGGAACTGGAGGATTAGCCACGCTTATAGCAATATATCTAACAATAAGGCAAAATGATGAAAATAATAGGAGCATGTTTGAATTACAGTTGGAATTAAAAAGAGTAGATGTTATTCCTTATATCAATGTCGAAGCTCCATTTAAAGAAGAAAGTAATAGAGAAGATGATGAAAAGTATAATATAAGTTATAATTTGCCTTCTGGTTATTTAATATTTGATAAAACTGTTTCCCACTGGTTAGAACTTAAAGAAGAGTATAAGATTCAATTAAGCGGATTTGTACCATTTATATATGAGAATGCAATTAAGATCATTAATGTAGGCATGGGCACTTGCACAAATGTTATAATAGATCTATGTAATGATAGAAAAGAAGTAATACAAGGAATGGTTGATATGCCATTTAATCTTAGAGTTAGTGGAGAAGTGACATTAAGATTAATATTTATAGATTATCCAGAAGGAGAATATTATCTTAAGTTTTCTACAACAGATATATATGGTGTAAATCATTACTCTCAATTTTTTTATTTTATGTATAAGAAATCGGGGGAATTTGCTTTTAAAAGTATAGATGCTCCTAAGCCGATAGATGATTATTCTGATAGGCTAATAGGTTGATATTATAATGAAACATATGTAGAATAATGACATACGAAATATAAAGGATATTACTTTCTTTTATGGAAATATTAGACAAAAGGAGATGGCGCTATGGAAGATGACATTGATGAAAAATTTTCAGAATTAGAGAAAGTTGCTATAAAAGTTCAAAATAAAATAACAACAAAAGAAGTAGATGATATTATTTTCGCATTATATGGATATGATCTTAATTTACCAATGATTATAAACAATGTTGTTAATTATCCTTATTGTTTTAATATAAAATCATTTTTAAAGGAAATAAAAGAATATACCAATAAATACGGGACGAGAGATTTATTGGTATATTTATATTGTGCTAGGATTATTTATATAAAAAGTTATAAGGTACTACTAGAATGGAAAAATTTTAATAGAGTTAGTGGCTGTAATGAAAGCGATATGGTTGAGCAGAAAAAGACATTTATGGATAGCTTAGATGACATTGTATATAATAACTATGATGGAATTATACAATATAATCCTGACGTAAAAAAAAGATCTGAAAAAGTATTGTATATGAAAATCAAAGAAATATATGGACTTAGAAAAGGATTAGATAATAAAATAAGTGAGCTTAATAATAAAATAAATAATTTTAACAAAGAAATTATAGCAATTGTTTCTGTTGTGTTAGCAATTGCACCTATTATGGTTATAAATGCTAATATGATTGGTAAAACATTTGATAAAACAACTATACTTTCAGTAAACGGAAGCTTAATTTTAGCAATTAGTTTGATATTTCTTATGTTGGGATCTATTATATTAGAATATAAGTGGAAAAAAATATGGCCAGCTATAATATCAATAGCTATAGGAATTACTATGCTTGTAAGTGCATAATACATAATTAAATAAAGTTATATTAAGAGTCATATATTATAGATTAAATCTGTAGTATGTGGCTTTTTCTATACATAAAAATAAGTGGTAAGTATGACAGATAAAATAAAGCAAGTTAAAAAAGATTATATATAAACGGGATGAAATATAAAGACATAGCCAATAAGGTGCATCTATCAATGCAGTAAAGAGCTGGGAATAAAGTTGTGCACACAAAAATAAAAAAGTATGCACACAAAAAAGTAATAAAAAGTAATGTACTGCCTAAAGAGAAAGAGTATATCAGGAAAGTAATAATCCAATAGATTGATAACAAATGTTAAGGTAATGTCTTGTATTTTATGTAGAAGACGAGTATAAGAGAGAACATATTATAAAAGAGATAGGAGCGGTTACAATTTTTATGGGAGCTAGTAAGGAAGAGTGTAAGAGAAGAATAGAAAAAGATACAACGGGTAGGCAATATAGAAAAGCTGAATGGTTAGGTTATATTGACAAATGGTATGATATATATATCATAGGCAGACATCCCCCAGGTTAAAAAAATAGGCACCCTCGCGAAGACCGTATGCCCAATCCTAATCTTGAAACACGTCCTAAAATTTGAAAATTAGTTTGAAAAAATTTAAAAATCTGAAAACAAATTTAAGCATATGAGACAATCTTAGAAAACAACTGAAATATTTGAGAAGGTGGCTCTATGACAAAGAAACAAAAAGTTGCTAAAATAAATAAGATTAAAGTCATGCAAATGTCTGGTATTACTGGTTTTGAAAGGAGGCTTATGATATAATAAATATAAAGATAAATATTGAAGTACCCCACATTTTATATGTGGAAGCCAGAATATTAGGCGCGGGAATTTAACCAACTTAAAAATAAGTCGGTTGTTCCCGCGCTTTTTTTATTTTATGCAAAAGGAGAATTATTCATGAAATGGAGTAAGAGTATTTTGACCAATAGATATATTAGATCTCCAACAACTTTAATTTAGAGGGCTTTTATGATATTAAAAATTAATGAAAAGGAGGTAGAATATGTCTAGAACTATAGCAACGATACTAAATTTAAAAGATTTATTTAGTCCTACCTTACTAGAAACAGTTAAGAGTACGAAGGAATTCCAAAGACAAATTCAACACACACAGAATGAAATATCAAAACTAAAAAGTGGTGTATCTGAAAGTTTTGGAAATATTAAAACTAAAGTTGCAGAAACTGTAGCGGGACTTGGAATTGCTGAATTTGCAAAAAAGTCAGTTGAATTAGCTAGCGATCTTGTTGAGGTTCAGAATGTAGTAGACCAGACTTTCGGAAGTGGTGCAGCACAAATAAATAATTGGAGTAAAATTGCCTTAAACGCATTTGGATTAAACCAATTACAAGCTAAACAATTTACGGGATATTTAGGCGCTATGATGAAAAGCTCTGGCATAACTGGAAGTTCACTTACAAAAATGAGTGAAAATTTAGTTGGATTAGCTGGAGATATGGCTAGTTTTGATAACTTAGATCCGGAACTAGCATTTGAGAAAATCCGTTCTGGAATAAGTGGTGAGACTGAGCCATTAAAAGAAATAGGCATAAATATGGATGTTGCAAATTTAAAAGCATTTGCATTAAAAGAGGGAATAAAAAAGAGTTATGAAAGCATGAGCCAAGCTGAACAGGTAACATTAAGATATAACTATTTAATGAGTGTTACAGCTGATAAACATGGTGATTTTGCGAAAACTCAACAAACATTTGCCAATCAAATGAGAATTGCTAAAGGCAGTATAGAACAGGCAGGAGCCAGTATTGCAACTGGTTTTCTTCCATATTTAAATAAACTTTTATTGATGTTCAATAGTGGTGGATTAAAGGAAATTGGAAGTGTGTTTAGAGACATAGGTAATACAATAACAAGTATTGCTAATAGTGCTAAAACTCCAGTACAGAGTTTAGTTAATAGTTTAGGAAATTTAGCTCAAACAAGCGGGTTAAAGACTTTATTCTCTGGTGTAGATAGTAAGCCATTAGAAACTTTAAAATATACAATAAATAGTGTTATTTATGGAGTAAGAGATTTAGTAAATTTTGTATCAAATCATATGATAGCAACTAAAACTTTGTTATCTGGTTTAGCTGGAGCATTTGTAGCAACAAAGTTTATACAAGAAGCTATAAAAATGCAAAATGCTATAAGTGGTATCAGTGAAGGAATACAGAAACTAAAAGATTTAAGCAAAGTAGGAAAATTATTTACAACAATATTTAGTGTACCAGGTGGGGCTTTAGGATTTATTGCTATAATTGCAGCAGTAGCAGCAGGAGCATATTTAATTATTAATCATTGGACACAGGTAAAACAATTTGTAGATAATTTTTTTAATAGTGTACAAGGAAAATTTTTAACAGCAACAGTTGGAATTTTAGGGATAACTAAAGCTACGAAGGCACTAGGAATAACATTTACAGATTTAAAAATTACTGGACTATATGCTGCAGATGCAGTAAAAAAAATAGGACTTGGCATTGGTACAGGATTTTCTAAAGCTGGCCTATTAGCAAAAACTTTAGGTTCTAGTTTACTTGGAATAGGGAAAAGTGCACTTAGTGCAGCTAGAGATATAGCACTAATGACAGCAGGAATAGTAAAACAGGGCGCATTATGGGCAGCCAATGCACTTAAAGCTGGCATATACAAAACAGCAACTCTTGCAGTAGCGGCAGCAGAAAGAGTTACATCAATAGCACAGGCAGCTTTAAACTTTGTAATGAATTTAAATCCTATAGTACTAATAATAACTGCAATTGCTGGACTAGTAGTCGCATTAGTAACCTTATATAATAAAAATGTTTGGTTTAGAAATCAAGTAAATATAGTATTTGCATGGTTTGGCACACTTCCTTCTAAATTCAAGGGGTGGGCTCATGATATGATACAAGGATTTGTCCAAGGAATACAAGATAAAATTGCATCAGTAAAGCAAGGTGCTCAGAACATAGCAAATACAATTAAAAAGATACTTCATTTTAGTAAACCAGATGAAGGACCACTCACAGAGTATGGAAACTGGATGCCTGATTTTATTACTGGCATGAACCAAGGAGTTATAAATACTACACCAGTTATTACAAAAGGTATAACAGATATGGCAACTAATATGACAGTACCTATTAATAATTTTGTAACTTCAAGTAATACCCTAGGAGTTAACGCAATACAAGAGCTAAGTGCAGGTATATCTAGCCAAACAAGCAATGCAGTTGCTACAGCACAAGACTTAGCTACAAAAATACTTCAAGGTGTTAAAGATATATTTGGAATACATTCCCCAAGTAGAAAAATGGGTGATGTAGGTATTAACTTTATGCAAGGATTTATAAATAAATTAAAGAGCAGCAATATAGCAGATGTAATCAAAACAGTATTTGGAGATATAGCAAGTCTAGCAAATGGAACTTTGGGTGGAGCTATAAGCAATATAGTATCTAATTTTATAAATATGGGAGATTTAAAAGGACTAGGAAGTACATTACAAGGAATTATGCAGTATGGAGTAGGCTTCCTTAGTGGAGGCGGAAATATAGGACAGTGGATTCAGTTAGCCATGGCACTCACTGGAGTTTCAAGTGACTGGATGGGACCATTACAGGAAATTATCCAGCATGAAAGTGGCGGAGATCCAAACAGTATAAATCTTTGGGACTATAATGCACAACATGGTGATCCTTCACGAGGTCTTATGCAATTAACAGGCGAAAACATGAGTGATTGGCATTTACCCGGTATGGACAATATATATGATCCAATAAGCAATATAGCAGCAGGGATTCGACTTATTCAGCACGATTATGGTTCAGTATATAATGTTCCAGGTGTAAAAGCATTGGCCGGAGGTGGAAGCTATGTTGGATATGCGAGTGGTACAAATTCAGCAAACAAAGGTGTTGCAGAGCTAGCAGAAAATGGAGCAGAACTGGTTACGAGTAGACAATTTAGGAATTTAAAAGGTGGAGAACATGTTTACACAGCACAAGAAACAAAAGGTTTATTAGGTGGTAAATCTATAAATATGACAAATAACTTTTATTTTAAAGGTAATGTTGGAAACGATGAATTCTTTGATCAAGCAGGAAGCCATATAGTTACTAAAATAAGAATGGCATTAAATAATATGTAGGAGGTAGCCACTAGCTTAACAAGAGGTTCAATGGTAGGTCATTGTGTAAACATCATCATGATATGAAGACAGTAAGAGGAGAATAGTATATACCCTATATGCAAGATTATATATTCAATTATTCATAATTTATTCAATTCGACAAAAGTTATTATTCAATGAAGCTAACAAAAATATAGGCTCTTGGAACGCTGATGGGTAGGGGGCTGTAAATCCTTTCGACATTTCTCGCGAAGACCGTATGAGCTTTTTTCCTCGCATGAATCTCGGTTTATGAAATTTTTCAAAAACTTGTTTTTAACCTTAGGTGTAAAAGCCTAGGGCGTTTTTTTATTATCGTTCAGTAATTTAACTGCACTATTATAAATATCCTCACCAATAAATCCATTAATTACATTTTTAGAATTTAATAATATAAATCTAATGGAACTCTTAGACCATTCTTTTCCTTGATTAGTTTTAATTCCTGTACGATTTAATTCATGTGAAACTTGTTGCAAGCTCTTGCCGTCAAGATACATAGAGTATATTTTTTTAATTACTTTTTTATTGGAGAAGGCTTTTCTACCTGCATTTCTTGCATTTGGTTTTACTTTTTTTTCAAAATTTTTAAGTTTATTTTTAAGTTTCACCTTTTCTTTGTTTAAGTTTGCATATAATTCCTTATATTCAGCAGTAGTCTGTTTTTGATCTTCTAGTTGCTTGAGTAGGAGAGCATATTCTTCTATAGAAACCATGTTTTTATTGTTTTTTAAAGTATCTATTTCAGCAGTAAGCTTATCTATTTCGTTACTTTGACATTCGTTAATAAGTTCTAATTCCTTTATTTTCTCCTGTAATGATTTTATTGTTACTTTAGGCATATATAAAACCTCCGTTTAATAATTAATTACTAATCTATATTTTTATTATATGCCTTTTTGCAATATAGTTCAATAATTAATTACTAAACGTTATAAAAGGAAATGCAAACATTATGTAGAATATTTACATAAGCTAATGATATGAGGTGGTTTACATGGTTAAAAATAGGCTTAAGGAAATTCGCATGAAAGAATATATGATGAATCAAAAAGAATTTTGTAGTAATGTATTAAAAATGAACCCTAGAACATATTCACCTATTGAAAGAAATATTGTACAAGGCAATATGGAAACTGCATTTAAAATTTCTGAAGCTTTAAATAAGAGAATAGAAGATATTTGGTATGAAGAAAAAAGTGAGGCTAGTAATTAAGCCTTATTTTTTTATATATCAAACTGTAAACATAGATAAAAAATTTATTTAAAGCTTTTATATGCAGACAAGCAATATTTACTGAATCTCTGCATATATTATTAATAAAGAAAGCGGAAAGGGGTTGTAAAAGTTGCTAAGAATAACAGTAAGTTTTAAGAAGACTAATAGAGATATGAAATTATATACCTATGTTAATGCACTTGAAGAAAAAAGCGATTTTGTTAAAGATGCCATTGAGCATTATATTAAATACTTAGAAGAAAAGAAAAAAACAGATGAGAAAAGTTAAGAAATATATAAAAAAGCCTATCCTTGAGGGACAGACTTATCCAAAGTCACTACTAATGCTCCAGCTTCATAAGCGTTACTTCGTAGCCGCCTACAAAGCTTACACACCAGTAGTGTATGATTCTATTTTAGAAAAGTTTCCTGTTTTATTGTGGATTGCATCTGCTTTTACAAAATGTTTACAATTTATTTTACGCCTGCAGCAACTTGAACTAATTCTAATATAACGTATGTTGTTGAGCAAAAAAATAAAAATTCCATAATCAAATCACTCCCTATAATTTACTATTTAGTATTTTTAACAGCGGATCTATTTTTATTCAATTTGGAGGTATCTTTAATGTTGAATCCATTAAAAAGAAAGAAAGTATATTCTATTCCAGAATATTTGGAACATGAAAGGTGTAATCAGAAAGAAATAAATGATAAATATTTTAAGGTTGCATCAACTACATTAGCATTAATACTTTATTCTGAAAAAGTTATGGCAGCCAGTGGATCTACAGCTTTAGAACCTGGGTTTTGGAAATTAGTTGGAATAATTCAAAAGATAGTAGCAGGACTAGCACTATTATATAGTTATAGGGTATTAGCTAAAATGGCAGCTAAAGGCGAGGGAACATGGAAAGAAGTTGCGTATGGATTATTAATAGTAGGTGCTGATTATGGACTTCCATCAGCTTTTAAGTTTGTTACAGGATTATTCTAAAGGCAGGCGGTATTATGATAAAAACTATGAGTATAAATCAATTTTTAATACTGGCATCATCTGAGAATGAAGGAACTATAAAATCTATAAAAGAATTTTGTGAAACCACTGGAGACTTTTTTAAAACTATGGCAAAAGTAACATACTATTTATTTCATCCGAAACAATTAGCCTGGATGATGTGGTCAGGTCTAGTTGCACACAGCTTAGAGATATGCTTAATGCTGTGCTTAGTTTCTATTATGGCATGGCTAATAGGGTGGAATAAAGGTAAAAAAATAGCTACTGGAAGTATTCTAGCTTATGGAGTTATTCAAGCTATTAATGCATCACTATAAAGATACATAAGATTGCAAAACGATAAACCTCCAATATTTCAAATAGGAGGCATGTATTTATGATAAATTTCATTTCTAAGTTTTCAAAACCTAAAACAATAAAATTAAGTGAATACTTTGAAATAATCAAGCCTAAATATGTAACACTTCAAATAACACCCTCGATTTCTAATAGAAACTATGATACAGAGCTTATAGCTTTGACTATAGCTAACATGTACAGATTGCCATATCAAAGATTACAAAGTGATATAAAAAAATCAGGTCTAAAAATTACCTATCAACTTCCTGAAAAAGTTTCATTTATTATCAGTATAACTTCAGATGATTGCAAGTTTTATCTAGTAGTCCCTGAAAGATATAAAAAATTATTTATTGAAAAATGCTGTGAAGTTTGGAAGAGAGCTAAAGTAAAACAAGTGGATTATATTTTAGAACCAGAAGGCGGCAAATATGAACTATTTTATTCTAAAGAGGATGCCTTAAGCCTTAAATACAATAAAAAGACTAATGAACCTCTTAGCAACATCTTAAATGTAAAAGACATTATGGAAAAAGGAGATAAAGTAGACATATTATACAACTTTATTCCAACATCACAGGCTAGATGGAAAGGCATATATAATCAAACAATAAGAAAAGTAAAAAAGGATTTACCTGTAGATAAAGAAAAATTAAATTTAGCTTTTTTATCTAAGTATATTTTAATTGGATCCATAAAGATTATTGATTGCATATTTGATATTTTTAACAAAGTTTTAGATGAAGGGAAAAAACCTAAAAAGGTTCATCCAGAAGTTGCAGTAACATCTATCAGTAAATTAGATAATTTAAGCAGATTTACACATAAAAAAGAAACTACTACAGTAATTAATACTCAAATAGTAGTGTGCAGCAAAAGCAATGATAAATTAAGGGAGCATAATAATGCTTTAGCAGTAGTGGGAAGCTACCAAACTTTAACCCAGGATAATTCTCTTAAATATAAAAAGCTAAAGGATAAAACTAAAATCAATATAGGCAGTTATAAATTTAGAAAAATATCTGCAAATAGAATGAGCACAGCTGAGTGCAATAATTTAATTCAGGTACCAGGTAGAGATCTACTGCAAAGGCATAAGATTAGTACTAAAGTTGATGTTCTAGAAAGCCATGTACCAGAAGAATTACAAAAAGGAAATATAGAATTAGGAGCTGCCACATACAATAGTAAAAGTTTTAATACATTTCTACCTACGGAATATAATTCTGCTAATTTAGCCCTTATGTTATTAGCTCCCCAGGGTGCAGGAAAAACAAATTTTATTGCTAATTTATGTAGATGTGCAAATAAGGTCCATGAATCTAATATAGTTATAGATTATGTTAAAAATTGTGAACTTAGTAATGCTGTTAAAAAAGCTGTAAATTCTAAAGATGTTATTGAATTAGATTTAACTAAAGAAGAGTGCTTTCAGGCATTTGCATTTAATGAGGTGCAGTACGAGGGGGAGAATGAATTCAATAGATTTGAAACTGCTAATATGAAAGCAGAGCAGACACTAGCTTTAATTAATTCCATGAATAAAGATGGTTTACCCTTAACAGGTAACATGAGAAGGGTTTTAAATGCTGCAGCTAATATAGTTTATCTCCATAATGAAACTGGAGTAGGTGACGTTATAAGATGCCTTGAAAAGCATATCTATAGGCATGAACTAATTGACTATGTTAATAAAAATTTAAGTGAAGATGGCATTAAATATTTTGAAGATATGGTTGAGGCTCTTGAGAGCATAGACAAGGTAGAAACTGAAACTGACAGAAAAACTAAAGAAGTTATTAGAAGAGAAGTAGTTGGAACTAAGCGTAATGAGATAGATGGTATATTGGACAGGGTTAGCCTATTAAAAGAGAATATATACTGCAAATATATGTTCAATATGAGTTCTGAAAACAACATTGATTTTGTAAAGGCTATGGAAGAAGGGAAAACAATACTTATAGAAATGCCAGAGAGTAAGTTTAATAATACTATGGTTAAAAATGTGCTTACTACTTTCTTTACAAGTAAAGTAATGCTTGCTACTAAACTAAGAGGAGCATTACATGAAAAACCAAGCAGATGTAATATAATTTATGATGAAATATATCAAGCTCCAACAGCCATGGGAGTAATTACAGATGTATTGTCTCAATTACGTAAGTTTGGCACAAAAATTATTATATCAGCTCATTATTTAGACCAGTTAACTCCAGACTTAAAAAGTGAGATTAAGGGATCTGGTGCAAGTTATATGTTATTGCAAGGATGCGATAAAAAGGTATTTAATGAATTGGCAGATGAAATGAAACCTTTTGAATTAGATGATCTTCTAAATTTAAAGCAATATTGTAGCCTAAATCTTATAAGAACTAAGGGCGGGTATCAGAAGTTTATAACGCATCTTCCTAAGCCACTATTTTAGGAGGTATTATGATTGTATATATAATTATGTCATTTGCAATGGGATATACAGGCAATAAGCTGTTTAATAAAAGAAATAAAAATAACAAAAATTCTATTAAATGGGGATGCATAGTTGGGATTGCTCTATTAATTGTATATTATATTGTAAAAATTAAAATAAGCACTCTTTTTTAGGAGTGCTTAGGATCTTCTTATGGATTATTTATAGAAAGTAAAAGAATAGTTTTAATGGATTTATGGTAAGCTTGTCAGACCTTAATAGGTTTTATTTTTTATGACATAATAGACATAATATGAATATTTTGTTACAATATAATTAAAATTACATAATTAGGGGGGATTTACATTGGAAAATAAAAATATGACAAAGTGTAAGGCTTGTGGAACTGATATTGCAAAAGGGGTTAAAAAATGTCCACATTGCGGTAAGGATCAGAGGAATTTCTTTATGAAGCATAAGATAATAAGTATAGTAATCGTAATTATTATACTAGGCTGTATTGGATCAGCATTAGGAGGCGGAAAACAATCTAATACATCAAATAATGCTACATCAAATGCAAAAACTTCTAATAGTAAAAATACAAGCCAACCATCTGCTAAGCAACAGGAAGTTAAGCAAAGACAAGTTCAAGGAAAAGCAACAGATTTAGGAGCAGGCACATTTACAGTAGGGAAAGATATAGAAGAAGGGTTATATGATGCAATCCCAGCAGATGGATCAGGCAATTTTATAATTCAAAATGCGTCAGAACCAACTTTAACAGTGAATGAAGTATTAGGCAGTGCAGACAATATGGGAGTTTCTAAAGTAAGAGTTAAACTTGTAAAAGGTGAACAAATTCAATTAGAAAGTATAAATAAGACACATTTTGAACCTGTGACAGCTACATTTGTTACAGAGTATAAAGCAACGTCATTATGCAGTGGCAGGTGGGTAGTAGGAGAAGACATTGGCAGTGGAAGATATTTAGTAACTCCTAAAAATGGTTCTGGTAACTTCGTAGTTTATAAAGATGGTATGCCTAAAGTAAATGAAGTTTTAGGACAAGGAGGGGTACAACAGGTAACTGCAAATTTAAATGAGGGAGATATAATTACAATAATGTCATTAAATCAAGTAGATTTTCAACCACAGAAATAGAATTAATAAAAAGGTATCCAATTTGTTGGGTACCTTTTTATTATGCTTTGAAGAAGCAAAGGAGTTAACATTACTCTTTTGCTTCTTACTTTTTATACCATTGTTTTAAAAGTTCATTTACTAAGTTAGATAAGTTTTGATTTTCACTATTATTTATAAGTTGAATTTGAACATTCTTTTTTAGGACTAGTTCTAAGTACAATGTAGTTTTCTCATTCATGTTTCACCGCATAATCATTCTATAAGATGTCATTCTAACATCATGCTGTTATAGCATCATAAAATTTAGAAAGTATTTAAAAAAGTATTCGAAAATAGCACATAATAGATATGAATAAAAAAATATTATGCCTTATGGAAGAGGTAACATAAAATAAATTGGTTTATTTAACTAACATGAAAAATATATTTAAGCAATTTTTAATAGAGCAAATAAATTGAATTTGAAAAAATAAAAGATAGTTAGGATTGGTTGTTTAATTGATGTTTGGAGCCGTCCTTTTGTTTTAGATTCTAGGCGAGTTATTTAAACAATTAAATTCTAGTACATTACTTAAGGGGAAAATCAAATCCGCATGCGGTTTACTCCCGCACGCAAAATGAGGGAGTAAACCGCAGTAACACTACGGCAAAGATTTTTAAAACAGAATTCCAGTGAAGGGGTGGGTTTGCATATATGCTTAATGCAAGACTTTTTTATTCACTGTTTACACAGATAAATAAATTTGAACACATGATAAGGTATGCTGGTACTTAGGCACATACAGCGAAAGCTAGAAACAGATCTATACCAGTAATCTAAGTCAAAGATTTAATTGCAGGTGGATGTCCTTGAGAAAGACATCCATATATACTGCGACTCCTTATGTTAAAAATGCATAACGAGGGTAAAGGGGTTTGATCTCTACAAGCATTATTTTTGTATACAGGGAGGTTAATATAATGGCAAGTTTAAAATTCCAAATTCTTAAGCGCATTGATAGTCTAAAGTGTTTTGGACAATCTAGGCATAAGGCCAAACGGAAACAAAAGGAGGCAGATTTATTTCTTGGAGTAAAGCAAAATTCAATCCGCGCACCTGGTATTTACAGCAAGTCAACATGTGATAATTATAAAAAACATGCATTAAATTTTGCTACTTGGGAGCGTGAAAAGCATCCTGAAAAGGAATATAAGATACTTGATAATATTCCTCGGGATCATGTGGGAGAATGGCTAAAGGAGAGTATAGACAAAGGAGAAAGTGGGTATACTACCCGCCTTAAGGCTGCATCTTTAGCAAAAATTTTCGGATGTCATACGTACAGTTTTGAAATTAAATTGCCAAGCAAAAGAGGTGATAGATTAAGGATAAAACGTAGTAGGCATGATGTGGAATATGATAAGCACTTCTCTGAAAAAAACAATAAAGAGGTAAAAGAGTTTTGCAAGGCTACAGGACTTAGAAGAAGTGAAGTAGCTAAAATTAAACCAGAGCAAATCATAAAGGATGAAGAGGAAAATGTAATACTAGATTTTAAATCTAAGAAGGAATACCGCGTTATGACTAAGAATGGCCGTGGGAGGTTTATACATCCTTTACGTGGCACATATAATATTATTCTTAAAGCCAAGGAAAAGGCAGAAAAACTAGGACAAGCCACTGTGTTTGAAAAGATACATCATGCAATGGATGTACATAGTTGCAGGAGGTATTTTGCACAGCATAAATATATGGAGGTACTTCAGGGATTAAAAGAGAAAAAGCTTGACTATATCTGCAGAGATGGATCCGGGCGTAGATATAATAAAAAGGCTCTCAGAAGTACTTCTGAAAACCTTGGACATTCACGTCTTGATGTAGTGGTTAAGAATTACTTATAACAAATAGTAAACTAGATAGCTAATGGAATGTATGGAGGACTTAGCAGTACCGCTTATAGGAGAAGAAAAGAGGTTATAAATTACATATCAAAGTTAGGTGCGGTTGGAATGTACATCATAAGGCTATTTGAATGATAGGGGATTCATAAAATGCTAACCTCACTTATAGCAAAAAAATTTTATTATACTAAAGCGTTAGTACTAATTAAAAAGTATTCCATATGTACTTGCAGGAAAATTTGGCTAATATATGAGTTTTTTTCAAATTATTAGAGGAAAAATAAAAAATATGTAGAATTAGTTTATTATTGATAAAATATTTTTTATATAGTTGGAGGAATATAAATGGTTAAGGATAAAAATTTAATGGTAAATAAGATTAATGAGCTAATTAGTTTTATAGAAGAAAATAATATATTATATGAAATTGAAAGTACAGTAAATTTAATTGATACCAATAATGTAGTAAATATTGAAAAAATGTTTAAGTATATACTAAGTGAATCTTTCAAAAATAATAAGATAATGTATGAATATCTTATAGAAATGTTTGAAAGTGAAGAAGATATTGACATAGATAAAATTGAAAATTTGGATATGTATAAAAAACTTAAATTTATAAAGAAAATTTATGAATTTAAGAATAATAGTATTCAACATAGAAGAGGCCCTTTTGAAATAAAACAAAGTAGTATAGGGTATAATCATTCTAAACCAGATGAAATAATATTAACAATTAGAAGAGGGGATGATCAAAAACTTAGTTTAGAACTAAATACAGAATCATTAATAAGATTTATCAGTAGTTTATCGCAACCATTATTATATAACATGAACATGGATGATATTAAATTAGATTCTGATTCAATTGAAGAATATTTAAAAGTAAGCAAAGGTATTATAGAACGTATTTCAGGACATTTAAAAAAGGAATCTCATAAAGAAGAAGAGATAGCTTGCTCAAAAGAGGAGAATTAAATTGAATATATTTAGTAGTCCTATATTTTTAAGCTTAATATCTGGATTTATAGGTTCTATTATAGGTTCTATAATAACTTCGACAGTAAGTTATAAATCAATAAAAAAAGAAAAGCAATATTTGATTGATATTAAAATGATATCGGATAGAATACTAAGTCCGTTATTAAGTTTATATAATGAACTACAATTGAGGCAAAATATATATTCTAACTTAATACCAGAAAAAGTGTATGATAAAATTGATAGTATTATGGAAAAAAATCTTTGCTGGATATTATGTTCAAATTCTAAAATAAAAGAGTGTTTATTTCACATAAAAGAGTACAGCTTATCAAGAAATGAAGAGTTACTAATGAAAGAAATGAAAGTATTGTGGGAAAAAGCAAATGATAGTTTAAAAAAATATAGGATCAATTAATTGCTAAGAGGGTATTTCTATGGTGACAAATATTAACAATTATGAAAGTAATTATGGCATGCAAAAAAAAATAACAACGTATGAATGTAATAGTTTTGGTAAAAAAGGGTTAGAAATAATGAACAGGAGCATAGAAGATTTTCAAGGAATTATTACTGATGTAACAGAAAAGATAAAAAAAATAGAAAGCAAGTATAAGAAGGCTTATGAAGATGATGTTGAATTTTATCCTGTAAAAAAGGCAATAATTAAAGGTAAATCAATTATTACGAATTATCAATTATTATATTTTGAAGATTCTAAAGAAAATAATCTAAAAATTTCCATTTGTGTGGAATATGCCCAGTTCAATGATGAATATAATTTAATAAAAGATAAGTTAATTTGAGGTGAATTTTATGAATACAGTAATTGTAGATCTAACCCCTAATAGACATTTTTGCAATTTGAAGATAAAGTGTATTTCTGAGCATCTTAATGGTATTGGGCTAAATGAAGTTAAAGACAATGAAAATAAGTTAAATGAATATGTTGATAAATCTAAAAGTGAAAAGCTAGTTATATCTGAGAATGGTGAACTCTCACTTGAATTTGTAGATTATGAAGTTAGTGAGAAGTTTATTGAATCTATGATAGAAAAATGCAAAATAGTTTTAAGAAGTTTGGAACCTGATTATAAAAGTAAATTAAGTGATGATACATTTTATATATATTGGCCAGATGATATAGAAATAACTAGTATTAAAGAAATACATGACATAAGTGATGATTATATTATAAAAACGTATGAAATATTAGATAATGTATATAGTTCAATTGTACAAAAAAAATATCTGATTTAAGTTAAAACTTAAAATGGTCTCTACTAATAGAAATTTTTAGTTTCAAAACAAATGTTCAAATTACAATAATGTATATATGCTAAGTCGGAAAATTTAAATAATAGGTAGCCTACTACAAAAGCCACCTGTTATTTTTTTGTATTTTAGTAATAATAATATATGAGCTGTAGTAGCTGTATAATTAAATTATATTACTAAGTACACTAACATTGATTACACAAGTTGTATGAAAGATATGAATATGTAAAAATAAAATATATACGTTATAGTATTTATATATTTGTGGTATAATATTAGTAATAAGAGGGTGGATTATGAATTTAGTCTGCTTAGTAAAATTGTATATAATGGTTAAATAATAGATAGAGTTTGAGGAAGCCTATCTATTATTTTTTTTGGAATTATTTATGTTTACTTTAGTATTTGATGATATTTCATCAGGTCTTAAAGTAATTTTATTTTCAATTTTTATATCCGAATTTTTGTTAGATAATGCTACTATAACAATAGCAGTTATTGAAAACAAACTAAAGAATAACAATAAGTATCCTTCTGACATAAACTGCATCACCTCTTCTTTATACGCAGACATTATTAACCATAATCCACCCACAAATAAAGAAGAGGTACCTATACAATTTTTCTTATTACGTTTTAAATTATATCATATACTTTAATTACTGAAAACTTGCAAAAGGAAAATCCCACTTGTGTAGGTGGATAACGAAATGATATGTACCTTTTATATTGCGTATATAGCCATTTTAAGAGCAATTTATAATTAGAAATGGAATTATACCTATAAGTAATTTGATGCTAACTATATAAGCTGTGTGGAAGATGCAATATATAAAATTATGTGTTATAAGATAAAATTTATAGATTTAAAGTTGTAGTTATAAAATAAATATATTTTTATAAACCATTGGTACCACAGTGATTGCATATATAGATAATTGTCCCCATATTGTCCCCAAAGTTTTAAATGAACATAAAAAATAGTACTTTTAAATAATATATAATAACACCTAAACCATTGGAATTAAAGCAATGTAAAAAACACTAAAAAGTTATAAATTTTAAAAATCGAACCAGCGTGCCGGGGGTTCGACTCCTCTCTGACGCACCATAATCCATTCCAAACACTGACTTTCAGTGTTTTTTATTTTATCTAAAATTATAATTTCACCTCCAAAGTTTTGGACGAAGTATTTTAATATAAGGTTGAAATAAAGAGTGATACTTTGTAATAAAGTTTGTTCAAAATGTATTTGTATTTCCACGTAAAAAATTATAAATCTTAGTTCTATGTTTAGTATTACATAAATTACACATACTAATGGAGAAATCAATGTATTAACTATAGAATGGAGGTTTGAAAATGAGAAAACTTGCTGAAGGAGAAATACTTTCATTAACAGGACTATTGAAGCTTGAGAGTGATGGGTTAGCAGTTTCACGAGCAATGCAATCACTTATAAAAGATGATGAATTAAAAAAGCAAGCAAAATCAGGTATATTGGCAGCTGAAGGTAGAATTAAAGGGTTGGAGCAATTTATTAATGAAAATGATGTTACAAGGAAATAAAGGAGGTAAAATTATATGGCAAGTATTTTAAACAACATAGTTAAAAATACTACTGATATAAATGACGAAGTTATATCAGGAAGTATGCTTTCTTCTGCTAAAGGTGCAGCAGATGCTTATTTGAATGCAACAATGACAAGTACAACACCAGAATTAAGAGCACTTTACGCATCTAGTCTTAATCAAGTAGTTGGTGGTCACTCAGCGCTTACTGAGTTGGTTATAAACAGAGGTTGGAATAATCCTTATGATTCACCTACTGAACAACTTTCAGATGTTGTAAATAAGGCTGAAACAACAGTTGAATAGATTAAAAAGAGTCTTAAAGAGTCATTTATATTGACTCTTTATTTTTTCGTGTCTAGAATACCACAGGCTTCATCCAACATCTTAAATTTAAAAACTTTTTAGAGAAAATAAATAGCTGTTATTCAACAGGGTTTGTTGCTATGAAATACAACTGCATAAATATCTGTATAGAATATTTTATGGGATATAAGTATAAAATATAGAGCAAGCGGATAGAGGTAATTTTATAATATGATTAGGAGGTAATTGTTTTATTCCTTCCGGCAGGTACGTTAATGTTTTGGGAAGCATGGATTTATTGGTTAGAATTTTCTATAATTACATTTTTTATTGCTGCCTATTTTTTAAAGAAAAGTCCGGAACTTTTATCAAGACGGATGAAGTATAGAGAAAAAGATACTACGAAAAAAACTCCAGCCATATTTAATTTGTTTTTTGTTGGTTATATTATTCCTGGAATTGATTTCCGATTTCATTGGTCAAGCGTGCCTGTTTGGATTGTAATTATATCAAATATTATTGTTTTATTAGGTTATATTTTTATTATCTTTGTTTTTAATCAAAACAGCTATGCCTCTACTATTATACAGGTCGAAAAAGAACAGCAGGTTATAACAACAGGACCATACTCTATAGTTCGCAATCCAATGTATTTAGGGATGTTATTAATGTTATTAATTACTCCTCTTGCGCTTGGTTCTTATTGGGCAGTACTACCTTTTCTTCTTTCTGTGCCAATGAATATATTCAGGATAAAAAATGAGGAAGAAGTGCTTTTACGAGATCTTCCAGGGTATAAAGAATATTGTATAAAGACTCCTTATCGTTTGATTCCGTTAATTTGGTAAAAAGGTTTCGAAAACAAAAAATGAGGGACATGCATTCTTCTTATTATGTGATATAAAAATGATTACTTATATAAAATTAGTTGACTAAGTCAACTAATTTATTTATACTTATATTTACAAGTATAAATAAATTAGATTGGGGTGGTTTTATGAAACATAGAAACTTAAATACAATATCAGAAGTAAGAAATTTTAGCCGCTTTTATACAAATATATTGGGACTTTTAAATCAAGATATATTAGATAGCTCATATTCATTAACGGAAGCTCGTATACTTTTTGAGATTAATAAAACTAAAGAATGTACTGCCAATATTTTAATTGATAAATTAGATATCGATAAGGGATATTTAAGCAGAATTTTAAATCGGTTTAAATCTGATGAACTAATCATTAAAGAAAAATGTTCCAGTGATGGACGTTTGAATTTTCTTAAACTAACGGAAAACGGCAAGAATATTCTATCAAGTCTTTCAAAAAAATCTGATAATCAAATCTCTAAACTAATAGATCATTTAGATGAGAATGAAAAAGAAAATTTGGTTAATTCAATGAGATATATTATAAAATCGCTATCTTATAGTAAAGAAGTTTTTAATATTAGAACATATAGAGTAAGTGATATAGAATATATTATTGAAAAACATAGAGAGTTATATAAAAATGAGTTTGGATTTTCTAATATATTTGGAGATTATGTTAAGAAATATTTAATCGAATTTCATAGAAAGTATAATTCAGACTTAGAAAATATATGGATTGCAGAACAAAATAATAAACCTGTAGGTGTAATAGCCATAGCTGCAGACAAAACTGATCCTTCATTAGCACAGCTTAGATGGTTTTTAGTTGAACCTAATATGAGAAATAGCGGATTAGGACATATTCTTTTAGATACTGCAATTAATTTTTGTAAAGACAAGAATTATAAACATATATTTTTATGGACTGCTGATGTACTTAAAACAGCTCGTTATCTTTATGGAAATTATGGATTTAAATTGACCGAATCAATGGATAATACTACATGGACAAATCATTTGGTTAAAGAAGAACGCTGGGATTTATATATATAATTAAAATCTAACATTAAAAATTGAGTAATTTACTGAAACACCGTAAAATCTTTTAAAGTAATATGATGTTTCAGCAAATTCATTTAAATAGCATTATTAGTGCTAATAATGCTTAATTCAAATTAACAGCATCAATTTGTTCTTTTGCTTTTAATAATAATTCAATTGCCAGTTTGTTTTTCTCCTCAGTAGCTCGGAAAGTTGGAATACTTATGCTGATAGCTGCGGTTGTTTTTCCTTTTGAGGTCAGGGGAACAGCGTAGCAGCGTAAAAATTCTGTTACTTCCTCAACTTCTGTTGCAACATGAGTTTCTCTAATCTTTTTTAATTCCTCTTCTAAAACAGAAAAATCCGTTATAGTATTTTTGGTAATGGGTTTTAAGCCATCAGGATAAAGTGTTTTTATTTCTTCAATATTGTATTCGCTTAATAGGGCTTTTCCTAATGCTGTACAATAAGCGGGTATTCGTTTCCCTACATATGAAATAAGTCGAATATCAATATCTTTTATAGGATCTTCTTTTAATATATAAAGTACATTGTACCCATCAAGAATGCCCATTTGACAGGTTTCATTGATATTACTGACAATGTTCTTCATTATTTTTTGTATAAAATCTAACATGTTTTTATTTCGTGAATAGGATGCTCCGATACAAAAAGTGGAAATTCCTATTGAGTATTTTAGAGAGCTTTTTTCAAGAGAAAGAAAATTACGTTCTAACATTGTCTGGATAATAGGATAAAGAGTGCTTTTTGGTACATCAATTGCTTCAGAAATCTCTGTTAATGTTAAGCCTTTAGGCTTGACTGACAAAAGATTTAATATATTTAACACTCTTTCCGTTGGTTTATGTGCCATATTTACAACCACCATTCAAATTTTTATAAAACTTTGTTATACAATAACAATTATAAATGCCTTATTAGTAATATTCAATCTCCATTTACACATATAAAAATAAATATTTCTATAAAAGCACTTCAATTAAAATATCAAGAAAAATGTATCTATTTTTTTTAATTCTACAATAATGTCCAAATATTACCTTGACATGACAAAAAATTGTGATATTATTTAACTATAACATTCGTATAAGCAAATAAGGTTTGTATATACGGAAACATGGAAAAAGGAATAATCTCATAAGTCATTAAGTCATCACTAAAAATTTTAAATTATTACTTAAGTATAGATAAAAGCTTTAACTATTTTTATAAATTATTAAGTAGTTAAGTTAACTATTTGAAATACATGTAAACAATTACAAATTAGGCTTTGTATTTAGTCTAATTGTTACTAAGGGGGAAAACATATATGAAAAAAGCTAGATTTATAACACCAGTTGTTACTGCATTTGATACTAATGGAAACTTAGATATCCAGGCAAATAAAAATATTTATGACTATCTCATAAGCGCAGGAATAGACGGCCTGCTTATTATGGGAAGTTCAGGTGAGTTCTATGCTATGTCTACTGAACAAAGGAAGGAATTAATTGATCTTGCTGTTTCCTATGTAAATAAAAGGACAAAACTTATTATCGGGACAGGCTGCATGACAATAGAAGATACAATTGAACTTTCCAATTATGCTATTGATGCTGGAGCAGATGATATTATAATCATCAGTCCATATTACTTTAGTCTAACGGATGAAAGTTTGGAATATTACTATGGAAAAGTAGCAGAATCTGTAAAAGGTAATATTTATTTATATAATTACCCTGACAGAACAGGACATGATTTATCGCCGGAATTAACACTTAATTTACTGAGAAAGCACAGCAACATTGTTGGTTATAAAGATACAGTATCTGAAATGGGACATACTAGAAAATTAATTCAAACAGTACAGAATGAGTTCCCTGATTTTGAGGTGTTTTCAGGGTTTGATGAAAACTTTGTACGTAATATTCTTTCTGGTGGCAGCGGATGTATTAGCGCACTTTCCAATCTTTATCCAGAGATTTTTGTAGATTGGGTAAAAGCAGTTAATGAGAAAAATATGGATAAAGCAGCTGAAATTCAAAATTGTGTTGATAAGTTAGCAGCTTTATATGAAATCAGTAAATGCTTTATTCCAATTGTAAAAAAAGCCATGATGTTAAAAGGTTTGGATATTAAAGACTACTGCAAAACTCCTCTTCTGCAGGCCGATGAAAAACAAACCAATTCAATTAAAAAGCTTATGAAAGAGATTGATCATATAATCCCAAAATAATCTACTGCAATTTTTAAAGGTTAATCTACAAAAATATTTTTAAATTATAGAGAGGAATGGTTATTATGTCATTAAAATCAATTTATGGTGAAGAAGACTCGTCTTTATATGAAATTAATACTCACGCAGAAGGACCAAAAGGTTCACTTCCACTTACCCCGCAATTGCTAAAAGATTCACCCAGTGGAAACATATTTGGAATGACTTTAAATGCTGGTATGGGATGGGAACCATCTAAACTCCTGGGCGGTGACGTGTTGATACTTAGTAATCAAGGAGGAATTCGTGATAATGATGGTACTCCAATTGCTGTAGGGTTACATACAGGACACTTTGAATTAGGATTACAAATGAGAGCAGCAGCTGAAGAAATAAAGAAACTTGGAGGCGTTCCTTATGCTGCATATGTAACAGATCCATGTGATGGTCGTAGTCAGGGTACAACTGGAATGTTTGATTCACTACCTTATCGTAATGATTCGGCAATAGTATGCCGCCGTTTAATTCGTTCACTGCCAACACGTCGTGCGGTAATGGGAGTAGCTTCATGCGACAAAGGACTGCCTGCCATGATGATGGCACTAGTATCTATGCATGATTTGCCAACTATTATTGTTCCTGGCGGTGCAACACTTAAAGCTATAGATGGAGAGGATGCAGGAACTATTCAAACTATTGGAGTCAGATTTGCAAATAATGAACTTTCATTAGAAGATGCTTGCCGACGTGGATGTAATGCTTGTGCTTCTGCTGGTGGAGGATGTCAGTTCTTGGGCACAGCTGGTACTTCTCAAGTTATTGCTGAAGCACTTGGAATAGCATTGCCCCATTCTGCTTTAGCACCTTCTGGTCAGCCAATATGGAAAGAAATCGCTAGACAGTCAGCTAAAGCAGTTTTAGATATGGCAGACAATGGAATAGCCACAAAGAATATTATTACAGATAAAGCAATTGAGAATGCTATGGTAGTTCACGCTGCTTTTGGGGGATCAACAAACTTGCTTCTTCACCTCCCAGCAATTGCACATGCTGCTAACTGCAAAATTCCTACTGTGGAAGATTGGGCAAGAATTAATAAGAAAGTGCCTCGTTTAGTGAGTGTTCTTCCTATGGGACCAGTTAATTATCCAACAGTAAGTGCATTCTTAGCAGGTGGAGTTCCTGAAGTTATGCTTCATTTGAGAAAACTTGGTCTGCTGCATGAAGATGTTCTTACTGTTACAGGAGAAACACTTGGAGATAACCTTGATTGGTGGGAAAAATCCGAAAGACGTGCTGAGTGCAGAAAACGTCTGCTTGAAGTGGATAAAATTAATCCTGATGAAATTATCATGAACCCAAGCCAGGCAAAAGAAAGAGGATTAACATCAACAGTAACTTTTCCTGTAGGAAACATTGCCCCTGAAGGTTCAGTAGTAAAATCAACGGCTATTGATCCATCAGTTATAGGTGATGATGGAGTATTTAGACATACTGGAAAAGTTAAAGTCTTCACATCTGAAAAGGCAGCTATTAAAGCACTTAAAGATGCGGGAAAGATCAAGGCTGGTGACATAATGATTGTGATGGGCGGAGGCCCAATGGGAACTGGGATGGAAGAAACATATCAGTTAACTTCTGCTTTAAAACATTTATCTTTTGGTAAACATGTTTCTCTAATCACAGATGCACGTTTTTCTGGTGTTTCTACAGGTGCTTGTTTTGGACATGTAGGTCCTGAAGCATTAGCAGGAGGTCCTATCGGAAAATTAAGAGATGAAGATGTTATTGAAATAATAGTTGATACTAATAAACTTGAGGGATCAATTAATTTCATTGGAACTGAAGATAACAAGCTTTCTTATGAAGAAGCAGCTAAAGTATTAGAATCACGTAAGCCTCATCCAGATCTTAAACCTGATGCAGATCTTCCAGATGATACAAGATTGTGGGCAGCACTTCAATCTGTCAGCGGTGGAACCTGGAGAGGAAGCGTATATGATGTAGATAAAATTATTGAGGTTATTGAAGCTGGTAAGAAAGCGTTAACTAAAAAGTAATCATGGTTTTATGTTTAAAAACTAAATAGGTTAGGGGGAATATATTATGCCATTATTAATGGTAGGATTAGGGGTATTGTTCTTAATTATATTAATTTCTAAATTTAAATTAAACACATTTCTTTCACTGCTGATTGTTTCATTTGCTGTAGCTTTGGGGTTAGGGATACCACTTGGTAAAATTGTTTCAAGCATTGAAAACGGTATGGGTGGAACGCTTGGCCATATAGCTTTAATATTTGGTCTTGGTGCCATGCTTGGTAGATTAGTTGCTGATTCAGGCGGAGCACATCGTATTGCCATGACTTTAATTAACAAGTTTGGTGTAAAACGAATTCAGTGGGCTGTTGTAGTTGCTTCATTTGTTGTTGGTATAGCAATGTTCTTTGAAGTAGGATTAGTTTTATTAATTCCAATTGTATTTTCTATTGCAAGAGAATTAAAAATTCCTCCAATATATTTAGGCATTCCTATGCTTGCTGCTTTATTAGTAACACACAGCTTTCTACCTCCACATCCAGGACCAACAGTAATAGCTGGAGCATATGGAGCAGACATTGGAACAGTTTTATTATATGGTATTATTGTAGCAATACCATGTGTTATTATGGCAGGACCAGTATTCACTAAAGTTGCTAAAAAAATTATACCAAGTGCTTTTGAAAAAACCGGAAATATTGAATCTTTAGGCGAACAAAAAACATTTAAAATAGAAGAAACACCTGGTTTTGGAATTAGTTTATTAACAGCAATGTTTCCTGTTATTTTGATGATGATTTCCACAATAATTTCAATGATACAAAAAACAGCAGGAATTAAAGGAAATTCGTTTTTTACTGTTGTTAACTTTATTGGTAATCCAGATACTGCAATGCTTATATCTTTAATAGTTGCAGTATATACAATGGGAATAGGAAGAAAAATTCCAATTAAACAGGTGGGAGCTTCCTGCTCAGCTGCAGCTGCATCAATTGGGATGATGATTTTAATTATTGGCGGCGGTGGCGCTTTTAAACAAGTACTTATTGATGGAGGCGTTGGTAAATATATAGCTACATTATTTAGCGGAAGTTCTATATCGCCTATACTACTTGCATGGGTAGTTGCAGCAATCTTACGTATTTCATTAGGGTCTGCAACTGTAGCGGCTTTATCAACATCAGGTTTAGTTATTCCAATGCTTGCTAGCTGTGGCCATGTTAATTTGGCTTTAGTAACACTTGCGACCGGATGTGGAAGTGCAATAGCCTCTCATGTAAACGATGCAGGATTCTGGATGGTTAAAGAATACTTTGGTTTCAGTATGAAGGAAACATTTTCAACCTGGACTTTGCTGTCAACCATTTTATCAGTAACAGGATTAATATGTATTTTGATATTGAATATGTTTGTTTGATATTAAGTAGAATCTGAATAACTATTTTATTTAGTAATGTCTAATGTTATTAACTTAATAAAACTGAATACTAATAACACAAAACCCTTGAAATCTAAATGCTGTGATTCCAAGGGTTTTATATTTAATCACGTTTTGAACACCTAGAGCATATTATAATTTCGTAAGACTATGAAAGAAAGGAACAATATGTATAATAATTATAGAAAGTATCCATGTTATGATTGCATTAATACGCAAATGCATAATGCTTATCCGTGTCCTTTGTATGACCCGGATTATTTGAGGCGATTTAATGATCCCTATATTCCTTTTGATGATGAAATTAAATATGATTCAAGATTTGAATCTTCACAATTAGCTAGGAGTAATGGATCAATTCAATTGAAGGATTATGGACCACAGCCCTTTGTAGTTGATATTAATAAGGCAGCTAAGCAAAATAATACTTTTCGTACTGCTTTATGGACAGGAAAACATTTGCAAGTTACATTAATGAGCATCAATGTTGGTGATGATATTGGTTTGGAAATTCATCCAAATGTTGACCAATTTATACGTATTGAAGAAGGTCAGGGGCTTGTTAAAATGGGAAAAAGCAAATACAATTTGAATTTTCAGAGAAAAGTATACGATGACTTTGCAATAATGATACCTGCTGGTACATGGCACAATGTTATCAATACAGGTGATAAGGCACTTAAAGTATATTCTATTTATGCACCTCCTCAGCATCCGCGAAATACAGTTCATGTTACTAAAGCAGATGCACAAGCTGCTGAAAAAGATTAGTACTAATTACGTAAAAAAGTAAACAATTATTTTAACACTGTATTATTCAAAAGAATTTTACAGTGTTTTTTATGTTTGTATTTTAAATATATCCTTGAATATGGTATAAAGGATAAATAAGCAAAAGTATGTTTCATGTCATAAGACAAAGTAAAGCACAAAAACACAGGAGTATATTCTATAGTTCTTATATAATGATTTTAAAAGGAGATGAGATCTTTGGAGACAATTAAGCTGCTAAATAATACACTTGAATATATTGAAAACAATCTAGATATGGAACTTAATATAGAAGATATATCAAAGGTTGCATGTTCATCACGATATCACTTTCAACGTATGTTTTATGCATTAACAGGGGTCACTGTAAGCCAATATATAAGAAATCGCAGGCTAACTCTTGCTGCAGAAGAATTAGCTTCAACAGATAAAAAAGTTATTGATGTGGCATTAAAATATGGTTATGAGAGTCCAGAAGCGTTTACTAAAGCATTTCAAAGGCTTCATGGAATATCCCCATCATCTTTAAAAAAGTTTAATGGGAAAATTAAAGCCTTTCCAAAAATCTCGTTTCAAATATCAATAAAAGGAGAATGTGAAATGATTTATAGAATAGTAGAAAAGGAAGCTTTTAAAGTTTTTGGAATAGGTTTTATGACAACTAAAGTTAATGATGTCGCTTATAGAGAAATACCGAAATTCATAAGTAAGATTTTTGAAGATGGAACACATGACAGAATTAATGAAATACTAGGTAATCCTAAAGGTACCTTATTGGATGGATTTCATTATGACTTTAAAGAAGATGGTACAAGAAAATATATGATGGGATATGAAATACCTAAAACCGATATGTCAGAAGAATTTACCATACTTGAGATACCTAAACTTACATGGGCAGTATTTGAGGGTCATGGAACTACGCCAGATAACTTGATTATACAGGATATATGGAGACGTATATATTCTGAATGGTTTCCTTCTTCTGGATTTGAACAAGTGGAAGGTCCATGTATTGAAAAAAACCTTTGGAATGATAAAAATCAGGGGGAATATAAGTGTGAAGTATGGATTCCTGTAAAAAGAAAATGTATTAATTCATAAACTTCTTTTATATATTTTCTAAATTTGTAACATACAAAAGCGGATAAATTTAACTATCCGCTTTGTATAAAACTATTTGTTTAATATAAAATTATTGATAGCATAGGCTATTCCAGATTCATTATTGGACTTAGTTACATATTTTGCCTTCATCTTAATAGCTTCTACAGCATTTCCCATAGCTATAGGCATTCCAGCACATTCAAACATCTCAAGGTCATTATAATTGTCACCAAATACAATAACCTTGTCTAAATCCATTCGGAATTTTTTAGATAAAATCTTTAATGCACTGCCTTTACAAATATTCGACGCCATTATATCTAGTAGACAATCAAGCGAACTAACGGCAGTAAGGCTTTTATATTTCGAAAAATAATCCTTTAATAATTTTACACCTTCAGTATCAGAAATCAATAAAACTTTAAATACGTCCGCTTTTTCTAGATATTCAACTGTAGAATTATCTATGTATTCTATTGGTATCTGCAAGCTAGGAGGTACAGATTTATTTATATTTTCATAGTTCTCTACCTTATAATTTTTCTTACTGGAATATACCATATTATTAGTATAAACTAGAAAACCAATATCATTTTTAAAACAATATAATATTATTTCTTTTACTATATTTTTATCTATTGTTTTTGAATAAACAATTTCTCCTGTCGTTATATTCTTAATGAGTCCTCCATTACAACATATTATATTTCCTTCTAAATTTAATTGTTTTATAAAGGACTTCATTAAAAGATCTATTCTTCCAGAAGCAATAATCACTTCTACTCCGTTTTTTTGAAGCTTTTTTAAAGCCGCTTCATTTTCTTCTGATATAACTTCCTTGGAATTGAGAAGTGTTCCATCCATGTCGCATACACACCATTTATATTTAAGCATAATTAGTTTCTCCTTAAATGTTTAAATATCAGCTAAAAATTTTCATATACTTACTTACAATATCTTCAACGAAATTTATCTCCATCAAGGATATATCAGATAAATGATAGTTTTTACCGTCATTTAATGCTTGTTTTATTTTTTCTACAGTATACATTGATATTTCAGTATTAACATTTACTTTACATATTCCGTTTGCTATACAATCTCTTAATTTTTCTTCAGGTGTACCTGAACCTCCATGAAGTACAAATGGAATGTTTACTTTTTCTTTTATCTTTTTTAAGATATCTATCCTTATATTTGGAACACCTTTATACATTCCATGTACTGTTCCTATAGATACTGCAAGTGCATCAATTTCCGTTCTTATTACAAAATCCTGTGCTTTGGCAGGATTTGTATAAATTTCTTCATCATCTAGTTTTCCTTCATGAGAATTTAATCCTGATGCTAAAGAACCTAACTCAGCTTCTACGGATACATTACATGCATGAGCTACTTCAACTACTTTTAAAGTATTTGTAATATTTTCTTCATAGGGTAATGCTGAACCATCATACATTACTGAAGTAAATCCTGCCCTTATAGACCTATATATGTTTTCTAAACTTTTACAGTGGTCCAAATGTAAGGCAAAAGGTACATCAATATTTTTTGACAAGATGTTCACTAGGTTATATACAGAATGAACATCCATATTTTTTAAATACTTCTCACCAAAAGCAATTACAGCGGGTGTTTTTTGATTTTTTATAGCTTGGATTACACCTTTTATAGTTTCATAGTTATATACATTAAATGAACCGACAGCATACTTTTTTAACCTTGCATCTTCAAGGAGCGGTTTCATATTAACTAACATATTTTCTCTCCTAATTCTATTTAACTTATTTATTTAAAATTTCAACTGCTTCTTTTAAAGTTGTCTTAGTTCCTACGTTCCCTGGAAATATAACATATGATATACCAGGAAATTTACTCTCAGCTCCTGTAGTCCAAACAGGTATTCCTGGTTTTATCTGTCCGGCTACGGTTGCTCTTTTTACTTTAAGACCTTTTGTTCCTACGTCGCTTGATGTAATTCCACCTTTAGCGACAATATAATTAGGCCTTACATTTAATTTTTTCACAATACTTGTTACTGCATCTGAAATTTTAACAGAAAGTTTTAACTCTTCTTCTTTTTTATTTTCACCAAGGTCTATCCTCTTTCTTGAAGTGTAAACTGCTGCAGTTTTACCAGATGCAATAAGTTTTTCAGTTTTTTCAATAATTCTTTGTACTTCTGCCTTAAACTTTTCAGAATCTAAAACAAGATGACAGTTAAATTCAATAAATTCTATGAATGGGCATTTCTCTAATTCTTCCAGCTGTTCAGTAGTTTTTTTAACATGAGAACCAACTATTATTAATCCTCCATTTTTAGAATCTACTTTAATAAGTTCATCTCTGGTTAGTAAGTTTTTGTTACTTACGCCACCTAGTACTTTGGTTAAAGCAGCTGCACTTCTGTACATGAAGTTTTTGCCTGACTTTATTGCCTTTACTAAAGCTGTGGCAAATATTTTAACATCTATATAATCTACAGCATTCACTACTACTTTATTGAAATTCTTCACATCAAGCAATTGTTTTGTAATACCTTCTATATTTAAAGCCCTAATATCCTCAAGTGATATGTAAGTTGTATCTTTTGCTTTAAAAGCGCCCTTTGTTTTTTCTTCAATATATTCGCCTAAATGAGATTTTGTATATCCAAAAGTTCTGTCTTTTGCAAATTCAGTTTCACCAGCTGGTATTAAGTATTCACCATCTTGAACATAATGAACATTGCCAATGGTGAAACGACCTCCTTCTTTAAAAAATGGCATTAATACTTCTCCATCAAATTTAACATCAGAATTTGCTTCTACAGTTTGTTTTAAAATTTCTGTTTCAAGAGGATAGTGTCCTCTAAGGGTTGAATCTGATCTGCTAATTATAATATAATCTTTATTAAGTTTTTTAGCCATTTTTGCAATATTTAAAGATATTTCCTTATGTGCTTTTTCCGTTTCAGCTGCAGTAAAACCTCTTGAATTTGTTAAGATAAAAAACATGGGATTTTTTTCTTTAAAGCCACTTTCAATGCTGTCTAACGACCAATCAGTGTAAACTGAAATATCATGAACAGTTTGTACACCTGTTGGATCATCATCAAGTACTACTATTTTTTTATTTAAATTTTTCAATTCTTTATTAAGCATTTTATCTACAATTTCCGTACTTACTTCAGGTATATTATTAAAAGCTTCTTTAGCTAATAGTTTATTATCACTCATAATCTCAGCTCCTTTTAACTTGAACATTTGCGATTTTTTCATAAAACTGAACTATACCGCCATGATCATCATTTTCTTTCCCATCTGCTTTAAGAGCATGGAATATTTCTAATAATTCGCCTGTTAAAGGAAGTGGAACATCTATATCATGTGCAGTTTCCATGACATTAGTTATATCTTTAAGATTGATAGAAATTTTTCCACCTGGTATGAAGTTCCTATCAAGTATTCTTGGAACTTTTTGATCTAATACAGCACTTCCAGCAAGTCCACCTCGTATAGCGTTATACATTTTTTCAACATCAATACCTGCTTTTGCAGCAAAAACTAGTGCTTCACTCATTGCAGCAATGTTTAAGTTTACCATAATTTGATTAGCTAATTTTGCAGTACAGCCACAGCCATTGTCGCCAACTAATGTAATTGTCTTTCCCATATCATGAAGTACATCTTTAACTTTATCAAAAACTTCTTCACTTCCACCTACCATTATTGCAAGGGTGCCATCTATAGCTCCTGTTTCTCCTCCACTTACTGGAGCATCTAACATTTCAATATCCTTTTTATTAACTTTACATGCAATTTTCTTTGAAACTACTGGTGATATTGAACTCATATCAATTATAACTGAACCTTTTTTTGCACTTTCAATTACACCATTTTCACCTAAAACAACCTCTTCTACGTGTTTTGAATTTGGAAGCATTGTAAAAATTATATCTTTATTTTCTGCTGTTTCTTTTGGAGATTTGGCACCAATTGCGCCTTCATGTACTAACTTCTGAGCAGCACTTTCGTTTATATCGTATACAGTTACCTTATGGCCTGCCTTCATAAGATTTAATACCATAGGTCTTCCCATTATTCCAAGTCCTATAAATCCAACATTTTTTCCCATATTTTTTCCCTCCAATTTAAATAATAATTGATCTATAAATATATTTTGTTTTTAATGAAACGTTTACTTAAAACTAAGAAATATAGTTTATAAATTTGATGGTAAAAACAATTAAATTTATAAACATGATAGTATTTTTTCTACTTTTATATTAATCATAGTAGTAATTTTACTACTATGATTAATATACTACCTCAAAATTTTTATGTCAATAATAGTTAAGTTTTTATCAAATTTTAGGGTGCAATTTAGCAATAAAAAAACTTATTTTACAATAATTAAAGTTAATTATTGTAAAATAAGTTTTTCGTTTAAGTTTTGTTTTTTGCCACAGCAACTCTTGATTTGTTTATACTATCTATACATTTTTGGCCAACACGTAAAACTGCTGATACATACAAAATATCAATTATTACAAGCTGATTTATTCTGGATATCATAGCATCTGAACGATACTCTGTTTCACGAGAAGAGCTCAATAATAGTATGTCTGATTTTTTAGCTAAAGCTGAATGCGGATAACTAGTTATAGAAGCAATTGTAGCATTATTTTCTTTAGCAAAATCAACAGCATCTTTTATTTCACGGCTTTCTCCAGAATGTGATATGGCAACTATTAAGTCTTCTTTATGGCAGTGAGAAGCTATCATGTTCATAATATGTGGGTCGTTACAAAATTTCACGTTAAAACCAAGTTGGAGAAATTTATGATATGCATCTCCAGCAATCATATTTGAGGCACCTACACCAAAAAAAATAATTTCTTTAGCCTTAATGATGGTATCAATAAATAAATTAACCTGCTGTTTATCCACGATGTTATTTAAATCATTTATGGAATCAGTTGTTAAATCTATGACTTTTCTCTTGACTGTATTTATATCATCATCCGGTTGTATTTCTCCATATATAGATTTTGTTGAATTATCTGAAATTTGCTGAGCTACTTTAATTCTAAAAACCTGATACGATTCGTAGCCGATTTTTTTTAAAAATCTAAATATAGTTGGCTCACTAGTATTGCACTCACTTGCAAGATCGCTAATTGAATATAAAATAACCTTTTCAGGATTTGAAAGGATATAATCCGCAATATTTTTTTGAGTAGGAGATAAATTATTATAATTAGTTCTTATTAAAGAAAAAACATCTTTTTCTATTATAATCACCTCACCCTCTTATTAAATAGTATTTTATTCACATTTGCTATAGTAACTCAAATTTTAATATAATACAATACTTCCTAATTTTATAATGTCCATTATAAAATTAGGAAGTATTGTAAATTAAAGGCCTACAAATAAAATAATCCTTAGTAAGTAAATTTGGTTCCTATAGTCTCTCCCATAAGTATTTTGGTTTCATACCCTAGATTTGATTGTTTTAGCAAATCTTTATCTATAGTTACTTTGTTCTGCTCAAAAAATAATATAACTGTAGATCCACCGAACTTAAAATAACCTTTTTCATCACCTTTTTTAATAGTTCTTTCAGGCAAATAGGTTTGAATTATAGAACCTACACAGGTAGCACCTACTTCTATATAGAGTACATCACCGAAGTTGTCTGAATGAAATATGCTCCACTCTCTTTTGTTTTTACAAAAAAGATTAGCAATATTTTTTAAGGCAATTGGATTTACAGAATAGTAATTACCTTTAATTTTATGTGTAGATTCACATATACCGGAATCTATAAAATGAAATCTATGGTAATCTGTAGGGCAAAGTCTTAATATTAAACAGGTACCATTTTTAAATTTTGCAGCTATTTTGGGATCATCTATTAAATCAAAAAGACTATATGTATATCCTTTAATCTGAACGATTTTGTTTAAATCTATATTTTCATATACTATTAATCTTCCATCTCCGGGAGATATTAATATATTTTTGTTGCTATCAATAGGTCTTGCAGTATCTTTGAGAGATCTTGAAAAAAAGTCATTAAAACATCTAAAATTCTTATAGTTTTCTCTAAATTCATTTATATCTATATTAAAATCTTTTATAAATTGACTAATTTTCTTTTTGCTGTATTTACTATTGCAAAAGTTCCCATATAATTTGGAAAAAACTTTTTTCTTAATTATGAGCTCTAATAATTTCATTCCACAAGGGGAAGAATAAGTCCAATTTAAATAAGTGCCTCCTGCTACTTTTTCTATTTCATATTTTTTACTTTTTCTATTAAAATATTTAATCATTTTTTCCTACCTTAAAACATTTTATTTACAGCTTATTTTAACACTATAATGTTAATATAGAAATAATTTTTGTAAAAATAATGTATTAAAAACTATTGAGTTATTTTAACAACAAAAGTATAATGTAAATGAATATAATTGTACTGACCAGTCAGCCGTTATATAATAAAAATCTGGAGTGGTATTAATGAGTAATACTAAAAGAACCATTTTTGAATCTGCTATAAAAGTCTTTTCCAAGAATGGATACAGTGGTGCTACTATGGATGCTATAGCAGCAGATGCAGGAGTAGCAAAGGGAACATTATACTATCATTTTAAAAGTAAAGAAGAGATATTTAAATATATTATAGAAGAGGGCATGAATGTAATAAGAAAAAGCATAGAAGAGGAATCCCAAAATGAAACAAACCCTTTAAACAGAATAAAAATTGTATGTAAAGTTCAGTGGGGATTAGTTTATGAAAACAGGGATTTCTTTAAGGTAGTTATGAGCCAACTTTGGGGCCAAGAAGTAAGACAATTGGAATTAAGGGAATATATAAGAAAATACATAGTATATATACAATCTTACTTAGATGATGCTATGGAGAAGGGATACATAAAAACATGTAATTCTTTATTTTTAGCATATGATTTATTTGGGACAATTTGTTCTGTTGCTATTTATGAATTGATAAATGAAAAAAACAAAGATTTAAATGAAATGATAGATAATCTTATGTACAGAATTTTAAATGGAATAAAAGGAGAGATCCTAAGTTGAATCTCTCTTTAAAGTTTTCCAGATTTAATTATTGAAATTATTAGAGTAATGCCGATTACTATAAAAAATAAAAAGTTTATAACATGCAGTAAAGGTACAGCATGTATTTTTGGACCTGTATTTGAATTTAAAATTAAGGAAGAACTTATAATCATAGAACATAATATAAGTGAGATAGAAAGTCTATTTACCATTTTATTTAATTGATTTAATGAATCATCTATTTTATTAAATTTTAGTTGAATTTTAGCTCTTCCATTTAATATGCTGTCTATTAATTCTACAGTTTTCATAGGAAGTTTGAAAAAATTTTTTGTGAAGTTACCAGAATCTATAAGTATATTTTCTAGATCAAAGTTTTTCAAAAAATAAAATTCATTATTGTTTTTCACAAAGGGTATTGCTATATCTAAAATTTCTATGTCAGGAGCTATTTCAGCTACTAAGCCTTCTACTATAATTAAGCTTTTTACTAATAATATTAAATCCCTAGGTAAAGTGATATTATTGTTTTTTGCACATTTAAAGATTTCTGTTATAAGTACGGAAATTTTTATGTTTTTGAGAGAAGTGAACAGATAATTTGACAGAAACAGTTCTACATCTTCATACAATTTATTTCTATCAGTTAATTCCTTTTTTATACCTATGGACATAATTACAGATACAAGCTTATCCGTGTCTTTATATGCAATGGACATAATTGCATCGTTTAAAAGTAATTTTAATCTAGGAGAAATGGAACCCATTATTCCAAAATCAATAAAACATATTTTGTTATCTTGTATCAATAAATTACCTGGATGAGGATCTGCATGAAAGAACCCATCTGTGAAAACTTGTTTAAAAAAACATAAGGCTAATTTTTTGCCTAAGTCCTGTAAGGAGTACTCCTCTTTTTCTAGTTTTTCTATATTATTTATTTTAAATCCATAAATTTTTTCCATGGTAAGTACTTTGCTTCCGCATAAATCTTTTATTATATAGGGAACATAACAAAATTTTACGTTTTTGTTTAGTTCTTTAAATCTTATCATGTTGTCTGCTTCGAGGTTGAAATCCAGCTCTTTTCTAGTGGAAGAGAGCAGTTCTTTTAAAGCTTCTTCTGGATCTATTAGTGCATCTTTAAATTTGTTTTTAGTAAGTTTCATGATTTTATACAATATGGATATATCTGTTTCCATTTTTTGTTTTATATCAGGTCTCTGCACTTTTACAATGACTTTTTCTCCATTTTTTAAAGTTGCATTATGTACTTGTGCAATTGATCCAGAGGCTATAGGATTTCTTTCAAAATATAAAAAGCATTCATTTATATTTTTATTAAATTCATTGAAAAATACTATATCTATATCTTCATACTTCTCTGGAAGTACATCATCTTGGAGCTTTGAAAGTTCTTTAATGTAGGATGAAGGCAATATGTCTGGCCTTGAACTAAGTATTTGGCCTATTTTTATAAAGGTAGGTCCAAGTTCCTCAAAAGCTTTTCTTAGGTTTTCAGGAGATTTATTCTTATTGGAGGTTTTAGTTTCTATTAAGAATTTAAAACCATACTTAGCTAGTACCTTCATTATTTCCTTAAATCTTTGCGAATATATTTTTCTCATAAGTTAGCTCAAATGACTAAAGCCTGAAATGGCCTTAGTCATTATTGTTTATTTTATTTTCAAGTTTAGTTAATCTATCATTTATTGATGCGATATCTTCTTTGGAAGCAAAGTTCATGTTATTTAATATAGATATAACTTCATTTTTGGTTAATGGCTTTATTTGATCTTTTTTAGCTAAAGCATTTTTCTTTAATTCTTCGGATAATTGTTTTCCCTCATCTACTGTTATTTTCCCTTTCTCCACCATTTCGGAAATTAGATTTACTGCTTTTTCATAGGTATATGCAGCTGAACCTACCCCAGCTAAGAATAAACTCTTTAATTCATTAATCATATTTTTCCTCCCTTATAATTAGGTTATAATCACTAATATATTTAATTTTTCAATTATTAACTAAAAAAAATTGACAATTATTATAAACTATAATAAAATAGTTAAGTAGCGATTATATATATGCGCTCGTAGCTCAGTAGGATAGAGCAGCGGTTTCCTAAACCGCGTGCCGGAGGTTCGACTCCTCTCGGGCGCACCATAAGTCTTGTAAATATTATATTTGCAGGACGTTTATTTTATGAGGATTTCCATTGTTTTTTATAGTATATCCTTATTTTATATTTATATTTTATTTATTCAATTTATATGTGTCATAATACAATAAATACTTAAACTTTTGAGGCATTTTATGAAAGACTTTATGCTGGAAGCCATAAGGCAGGCAAAAATAGGGTTGAAATTAGGTGAAGTTCCAGTAGGAGCTGTTATAGTAAAAGATAATGAAATAATATCAAGTTGTCATAATTTAAAAGAGACAGTTGGAATTGCTACTGCCCATGCAGAAATGCTTGCGATTCAAAATGCGTCAGAGATACTTAGTAATTGGAGATTAACTGGATGTAGCATGTATGTTACTTTAGAGCCGTGTCCTATGTGTGCAGGGGCTATATTCCAGTGTAGAATAAATAAATTGTATATAGGCACTTTTGATCCTACTATGGGGGCTTGTGGCTCTGTGGTTAACATATTACAAAATAGGCGTTTAAATCGTTGGGTAGATATTCAGTGGATGTACAATGAACAGTGTAGTGAGATGTTAGAAAAATTTTTTAAAAGTAGAAGGTAATGTGGAGAGATGTCCGAGAGGTCGAAGGTGATTGACTCGAAATCAATTGTGCGGTGTAAAACCGCACCGGGGGTTCGAATCCCCCTCTCTCCGCCACCAGTAAACCCGCGTAAATCAAGGATTTACGCGGGTTTACTTCTTTTTTCATAAATATTTACCTTTCAGTAATTGTTTTTTGCTCTACGTCTAAGTGTATGGCTAATTTTTTTCACTATATTTGAAACCTTTGAGTATAAAAACAGAAAGGCAACCACATAGTAACAAGACTATAATACTTTCTATCCGATTTTGGACAGTAGTTTCATAGTAACCGGAAACCCCAAATACTGCCGAAATAGGATAGAATGTTTTTAGGGTGTTTGACCTACACATGAATGTTCCCACAAAAGAGTACATTTCAGTTAATACTAATGCAATCCAATAGCCTTTTTTCATATATGATACCAAAGCAATAATGGGTGAGATAACAAGGAATATTCCAACACCTTGAAGAAAATATATTTTCAGAAAATCTAAAACCATTCCTACCGATAAATCGGAAAGATGTAATATTGCCTCAGTCAAAAATGCTATTGAAAAGAGCAGCAAATAAATGAAAATGCTGAATAAAAAAGTAATAATCATTTTTGCAGCAATTAACTTTGTTTCATTTATAGGAATAATTAGCAAAGATTTTATAGTATCCTCATCTTCTTCACGACAAATCATATAACTTCCCAAAAGAGAGATGACTGCAGGAAGAACAAAAAGTGTTGCCAAAGGCTGAGCCATAGTCATATACCATCCTGCACTATCTATATACCGTGAATCATTATACGTAAACCATCCCTGCATAAAAACAATAACAGCTACCATAACTGTTGCAAAAACTGCAATCCAAACAATATTTGAACGGCGAATCTTTTGGAGTTCAGCACAAAGTAAATTTCGCATTATTCACGCCTCACTTTTTTTCAATGCTATATTTGCAAGGAATACCGCAATAATATCCCAAACGCAAATAGAAAGAAACGCTAAAGGGACGTTAAGTCCTTGTGGCCAACGCGGAATATCGTTGTTTCGCCCGATTATAACTGACATACTGGATAAGGGGTGTATATACATATCTATTCCTTCTATTATAAAAAATAAAAAGATATAAACCAATGTAATACAAATCGGGAGAATGTATCCCTTTTGAGATGCAACTATTGCTAAAATCGGCAACATTGTAAAAGCAGAGATAACACCAATCTCTAAACATTTTTTCAGCAAATAAAATACGCTCCACCATTCAAATACGACATATCCTGAAAGCACACTAACCATAACGGAAGCTACGAATGTAATTAGCATGAAACAAATGGAGTAAACCAAAACCACAAAAAATTTACTAAAAAAGTATCCCATTTTGCTGATAGGAATAATCCAAAGTTGTTTGAGCGTATTATACTGATTTTCTTCGTGCATAAGCATGGTACTAAATACTCCCAAAATAACAGGTAAGATAATTGCACTAGTAAAATTGAATGCTGACCACCTATAATACTCTCTCGGGTCAACACCTTTATTCACAAAAAATAGTGCGAAAAATGGCATAATGAAAGCGGTTAACAACATGAGCCAAATAAGCTTATTGCGGCGCAGTTTAAGAAATTCTGTTTGAATAAGGTTAAGCAATGCCTTCACCCCCTGTAATTTTTTTGAAATAGTCCTCTAAAGTATCATTACAAAGTCCCGAACTAATAACCGACACCTCCTCTAACATAAGTGCCTTATTGACAGACGCCATATCCAGAGAGGTATCATAGAGTTTCAACGTATGATCATCTTGCACAGAATATTCTTTCAAGCTGAATTGACGTTCCAAAATTAAGGTAGCTTTAGAAACATCAGAAACTTGAAGTAGAATATACTTACCGTTTTTTCGTTTAAGTTCCTCCATGCTACTTTCTTCCAATAGAACACCGTGGTCGATAATTCCAATATCATCCGCAAGCAATGAGATTTCCGAGAGAATATGGCTGGAAATAAGAATTGTCTTTCCACGCTCAACGCTCAAATTCTTAATAAAATCTCTTACTTCTGCAATGCCGATAGGGTCAAGACCGTTTGTAGGCTCGTCCAAAATCAGCAGTTCCGGGTCATGCAAAATAGCATTCGCAATACCAAGACGCTGCTTCATTCCAAGGGAATACTTACTAAACAACTTTTTATCTTTATAAGGTAATCCTACTACTTTCAATGCGTTTTCAACTGCGTGTGGGGCGGCTGTACCACGCAGCTTCGCAAAAATCTCCAAGTTTTCCGTTCCTGTCAAATTTGGATAAAACCCTGGTGTTTCGATAATAGCGCCGATACGGGGATATACTCGTTTTTCCAGGCCTTTGATATTCTGTCCGAATACATCTACCTCGCCAGAAGTGATTGGAGTCAACCCTAAAATCATTTTCATAATAGTGGTTTTTCCAGCTCCGTTGCGCCCTAACAGACCATAAATCTCGCCTTTTTTTACATGGAGATTGACTGTGCTAACTGCTGTCTGCTCTCCATAAATTTTTGTCAGTTGTTTCGTTTCAATCACCAAATCATTCATGTAAAATTTCCTCACTTCCAATAAATTTGCTTTCACAATTAAAAGTATAAAACATTAACCTTGCCAAAACCTTGCCGTAACCTTGCTTTTATCTTGTTTTAGCAGCAAGAAAGCCCTACATTTTTACAGGGCTTTAGGAAGCAATATTGTAAATACGGTTCCCATACCGAGAGTGCTGTCGGCAGTGATAGTTCCATTGTGAACGCTGAGAAGTTCCTTTGTGATCGCCAAGCCTAAACCGTTCCCTTTTGCAGCCCGTGAATGGTCGCATTGGTACATTCTTTCAAAAATATGTGGGAGATTATCAGAAGATATACCTTTACCGTTGTCTGTTATTACAATTTTGACTTGCTGTTTATTTTCAAAAATACGCAGCGACATATTATCACCCCCACTGTGGGTAATAATATTTTGTAATAGATTATTGAGAATACGGGTATATGCGTTTGCATCTATGCGCATGGAATACTCTGTTTCAGGTATGTCAAATTCATATTCAAAATGGCTGTTTTCTAAAATAGAAATCCAATCAGCTATAATATTACGCGACAATTCGTTCAAATCAAAAATCTCAAAATGAAAAACTTGTTCACCAGAATCCAATTTAACCCATTCAAACAGATTTTCTACAAAATGTTTTAAGTGCTGGGCTTTATCAGACGCAACATGGATATATTCGTCCTTTTCTTTTCCTACAACAATTTTACTTTCGATTGCTTCCAAATAACCAACCAATGAAGCAAGTGGAGTTTTCACATCATGGGAAAGACCTGTCATTAGGCGTTTGTATGCCTGCTCTGATTGCTTTTGCTGAATAAGCCGTGATTGGCTGCTTAGTGCAATTTCGTTAATGCCATAACAAATTTGCCTTGTCATATCGCTCTCCGTTGCTAAAACACGTCGATTAAGGTTTCCATTTTTTATATCTTCTAAAGCGTCTTTTATAAGTGTAAGCTGTGTTTGAACTCGCCACAAGATAGAAACAAGATATGCTATAATAAGCAGGGCAAAAACTAATGCAAAAAGCAGATAAACACTCATATTCATGTCAAGCCTCCTTATTAAAACGATAGCCTACACCCCGGACGGTCAAAATGTAAAATAGATGCTCTGGGTCTGGCTCAATTTTTTTTCGTAATTTACTGATAAAGGACATAATGTTATTATCATCATAAGCATATTCTTCTTCCCATACCTGCATATAAATCTGTTTTTTGGTAAACACCCGTCCCTTATTGGAAGCCAGAAATGAAAGCAAATCAAATTCTTTGCTTGTAAGCTCAACTGGAATGTCATTAACAGAAACCATGCGATTTGCTTTATCAATCACCATGCCTTTTAGCATTATATAATCAGTGTCAGTTATAAAAGTCGGGTTTAAGGTAGTGTAGCGGCGAATAAGGGAATTTACACGAGCCATCAGTTCGTTAATGTTGAACGGTTTTGTTAGGTAATCGTCAGCACCTAGCCGCAGCCCGGAAACCTTATCGTCCTCGTCACTTTTAGCAGTGAGCATAAGCACCGGTATATTACTTGTTTCCCTAATTTTTTTGAGAACTTGAAAACCGTCTATATCCGGCATCATTACATCCAAAATTACAAGAGAGCAGCTATTTTTGTTTTCAACGGCCAGATGCAGCCCCTCTACACCGCCATGTGCAATAATAGCAGATAAATTCTCTTGCTCTACACATTTTTTCATAAGAGCGCAAAGCTCTTTGTCATCATCTATAATCAAAACATTATTCATGTTGGAGCTCCTTTCCCCTCTGTGTTCTGCCGGCAATTGGCTTTTCTGCGTCTTTTGGTATCAGCCACATATAGCCAAGTTTTGAAACGCCTAGTATGCGGTTTTCCTCACAAAGTTTTTGCACTCGCCGCTCTGAAGTGTCCCATTTTTTAGCCGCCTCTGGGGTAGAAATATAATCCATAATCATCCGTCCTTTCTGGTTCATAATAATATTATATACGGACAGCCGAATGATACCAATATGCAGATACGATAAATATGATTTATTCTTGTTAATTAAATGATATGTGTAATATCATACTTTTTCAATTTGTTCCTAATCAAACCATAGGTAGATATTTACATATAAATTTTTTTATAAAAAGTGTTGAAATATTATTATATTCATAGTATAATACTGATTGTTGTGGTGGTTTCTAAACCACAAAACTTAATATAAATTTATTTCATGAGTAAACCTGTGGAGAGATGTCCGAGTGGTTGAAGGAGCACGCCTGGAAAGCGTGTGTAGGGGAAACTCTACCGGGGGTTCGAATCCCCCTCTCTCCGCCATTTTAACTTTGTCGTGCTAGATGGGGAGTTAGCGGTGCCCTGTAACCTGCAATCCGCTATAGCAGGGTTGAATTCCTAGCTTAGGCTGTAAAATGTGAGGTCTGGCCCATAAAAGTGGCGTTGAGAACTGGATCCCACGCAACGGAAACTCATGAACCCCGTCAGGTCCGGAAGGAAGCAGCGGTAAGTGAATATTTTCGTGTGCCGTGGATAAACCTGGTTTGAGTTAACTGTATGGGTAACGCTTATAGTTTACTAGACGAAGCAAGGTGCACGACTTTAATAATGACTGAAAATTAAAAGATACCATAAGGTATCTTTTTTGTTATACGATTAAAGATAGGTTATAATATATGAGGGAAGGTGATAATATGCCTTATACTGCATTATATAGAGAATGGAGACCTAAAACTTTTTCAGATGTTGTAGGTCAAGATCATATAACAGTTACATTGAAAAATCAAATATTAAACCATAGAATAGCCCATGCATACTTATTTTCTGGAACAAGGGGTACTGGAAAGACTTCTACGGCGAAGATACTGGCAAAAGCGGTAAATTGTTTGAACCTTCAAGATGGAGAACCTTGTAATGAATGTGAGATGTGCAAAAAAATAAATGCAGGTATTTCAATAGATGTAATTGAAATGGATGCTGCTTCCAAAAGAAGATTGGAAGACATTAAGGATGTAATAGAAAATGTAAAATATCCTCCTCAGGAGGGTAAATACAAAGTTTATATAATGGACGAAGTTCATATGCTTACTCAAGAAGCAGTAAACGCATTTTTAAAGACTTTAGAAGAACCACCTCTAAACGTAATATTTATTCTTGCTACTACTGATCCTCAGAAATTACCTGTTACTATACTTTCCAGATGTCAAAAGTTTGATTTCAGAAGGATAAAAAGTTCAGAGATATTTAATAGATTAAGATGCATAGTTAGTGAACAGGGAATTTTTGCAGATGACAGAAGTCTAAATTTAATAGCCAGAATATGCGATGGAGCCATGAGGGATGCACTTAGTATATTGGATCAGGCAATATCTATGGGAAATGGTAAAGTTGAATACGACGATGTAGTTAACATGTTAGGTTTAGTTACTAATGAGAATTTATTAAAACTTACAGACAGCATAATAGAAAAGAACATAGAATCTTCGATGAGAGTAATTGATGATATAGTTCTAAGTGGAAAAGATATATTTAATTTTATTAAGGACCTGATAATTCATCTAAGAAATCTTTTAATGGTAAAGGTGTCTAACAATCCAGAAGATGTACTTGATATGTCAGAAGAAAATATAAATCTTTTAAAAGATCAAGCGCAGAAAATACGTGTAGAAGAAATAATGAGAGATATAAGAATACTTCAAGATGCCCAGGAACAATCTAAATGGACTAAACAAAGCAGAATTTATTTAGAGCTTTCAGCTATAAAGATGTGTAAAATAGAGTATGATACTTCAAAGGAAGTAATACTTGCAAGATTAAATAGATTGGAAGAAGCCCTCAGACAAGGAAAAATTAAAGTATCAAATGAAAAGATTGATGCTAAGGTGGAAAAAGAGACTGTACCTAAAAAAATAGTAGATACCTATAGAGAAAGTAACACTGAAGAACATAAGACAAAAAATAATTCATCAAATGACGAAGTACAGACATCAAATAAAGAAAATATATATTCAAAGATAACACTAGATATAGTTAAAAAAAGCTGGAAAGATATACTTGAATCACTTAAAAGTAAGCATCAAATGGTTTTATTTGCAGCACTTACTACAGGAAGAGTAGTTAAATGTGAAAAAGGTATAATAACTATAGAGTATGGTAAAGAATATGCTTTCCATAAACAGAGGCTGGAAAAGAATGAAAATAGAAAAATAGTTGAACAGGTTTTTTCAGAAGTGTTGAAGGAAAAAGTTATAATTAGATATATTATAGAAGACGAAGTGGAGGATGTATCTGTATCCAAGGAGAAATTATTAAAGGATACCTTTGGGGAGGATATAGTAGAAATATTTGATGAATAAATGTAAAATAACCTTAGATAAAATTTGATAAAAATATGGTATAATTAAATATAAATTAGTTAATTGAGGAGGAAATATACTATGGCAAGAGGCGGAATACCTAATTTTGGTGGCGGCGGAAATATGAATAATTTAATGAAGCAAGCCCAGAAACTTCAAAAACAAATGGAGACTATGCAATCAGAACTTCAAAATAAAGAGTTTTCTGCTACTGCTGGCGGTGGAGCAGTTACTGTATCAGTAAATGGTAAAAAAGAAATAGTAGATATAAAAATTAAACCAGAAGTTGTAGATCCAGAAGATGTAGAAATGCTTCAAGATTTAATTTTAGCTGCATGTAATGAGGCACTTAAGAATGCAGAAAAGGAGACTGCTTCTGAAATGCAAAAAGTAACTGGTGGACTTAATATACCAGGAATGTTTTAAGATTATGGACCCCATCTTATTGATGGGGTTTTAAATTGAGGTGATACTATGGATTTTTATCCTGCAGCTATTGAAAAATTAATAGAAGAGTTTGCGAAGTTACCGGGAATAGGCTATAAAACAGCTCAAAGACTTACCCTTTATATATTGAATTTACCAGGTGATGAAGTAAAGGAGTTTGCAAAAGCTTTAGTTAATGCAAGAGGTACTATAAGATACTGCTCTGTTTGTGGAAATTTTACAGATTCAGATCCCTGTGCTATATGTTCAAATCCAAATAGAGATAAGAGCGTAATATGTGTAGTAGAACAGCCTAAGGATATAATGGCTATGGAAAGAATTAAAGAGTACAATGGTGTTTATCATGTGCTGCACGGCAATATATCACCTATGGCAGGAAGAGGGCCTAATGATATAAAGCTTAAGGAACTTATAACAAGAATTAATGGAAATGTAAAAGAAGTCATAGTTGCAACTAACCCAAATGTAGAAGGAGAAGCTACAGCTATGTATATATCTAAAATATTGAAACACCTTGGAGTGAAGGTAACTAGAATAGCTCATGGTATTCCTGTTGGTGGAAATTTAGAATATGCAGATGAAATCACTCTGTCAAAAGCACTAGAAGGTAGAGTAGAGATATAAAGTAAATTATAATGCGTTTAAATCAGGATTCTTTAACAATGTATATTGACGCTAATTTATGTCAATTATTAAAATAACACATAATTTAGGAGGATTCTGATTTTATGAACAAGTATAATATAATCAAATATTTGTTGGCAAAAAATTCGAAATACACAAAAAATCAAAAAAGATTATTAAATGATATAAATGAAGCTAGGGAAGAGTTGGAAAGATGTGCTATATACTTTGATACCGTGAAAGATCCACACTTGGTTGATTACGCTATATATATGGAAGAAGCAGCAAAATCAAAATATATGTATTTATTAAATGAAGTAAAGAAAAATGGAATAGATTTGAATTACAATAGTATGTTTCCTAATTTAAAGGAAAATAAAAAATCATCTTAAATAAAAATTTTTAGCTTATTCCTTTTATTAATATTTTTTAATTGTTAGAATATAAATTAGATAGTATTTATATTAAGTTTTTTATTTAAATGTTTTACTATAAGAAAAATGAGGAGGAATAAGCAATATGTTAACAAGCGATATGTTTCAGTATATAGGATATTTTTTAATTGCCATATTAGGACTTTATGTTTTAGTAAAAGTATTTTCGTGGCCTTTAAAAATTTTATTTAAACTTATTATAAATGCTGTACTTGGTGTAGTACTGCTAGTTATAGTGAATTTAATAGGAAAATACTTTTCATTTAGTATAGGTATTAATGCAATTACAGCACTTATTGCAGGATTTTTTGGAATACCAGGAGTGATATTTCTTATAATATTTAAACTATTTCTCTAAAATTCTTATTAATAAACCACTTTTTACTTTTTAAAAGGGTGGTTTTATTTTGATTAACTTAAATTTGGTTTTATTGGAGATGGTGTATTGATATTTAACAAACAAATAGTAAAAGCTAGATTTATTAGCAGACCTAACAGATTTCAAGCCTATGTAAATATAGATGGCGTACAGCTAATGATCCATGTACCTAATACAGGAAGGTGCAAGGAAATTCTTATACCTGGAACTACAGTAATTTTAAGAGAGGAAAATAACCCAAATAGAAAGACAAAGTACGATTTAATAGCTGCCTACAAGGGAACAAGATTAATAAATATAGATTCTCAAATTCCAAATAGAATTGTAGATGAAGCGTTAAAAATGAACAAAATAAGTTATTTTAGAGATTGTAAAAACATAGAGCGGGAAAAAACTTTCGGAAACAGCAGGTTTGATTTTAAGTTATTGGATAAAGATAATAAAGAATATTATCTTGAAGTAAAAGGAGTTACTTTTGAAGAAAATGGAGTTGCCAGGTTTCCAGACGCACCTACAGAAAGAGGAAGAAAACATTTATTGGAATTAGTGCAAGTGAAAAAATCTAATATGGGGGCTGCAGTTTTATTTTTAATTCAAATGGAAGGCATTAAGTGTTTCAAGCCTTACGATGAAATTGATAAAAAGTTTGGAGAGTATCTTAGATATGCTGATAAAGAAGGGGTAAAAATTCTTGCTTATGATTGTTTTTTAGGTGAAAATTTTATAATATTAAAGAATGAAATAAAAGTATGCCTATAAATAAAAAAATACTATTTTAATATATATTTTATAATGTACTCCCTAATTTTATAGTATAATTAATATATAAATTTTGGAAAATTTTATTTATTCAGGTTAAGGAGGTGTAGCTGCTTTATGAAGCAGTGTGTATATGAAATTTAAATATTGTCCTATGTGTGGAGGAGAGCTGGAGGAAAAATACAGCTGGGATGAAGGTGGAGTACCTTATTGTCCTAAAGATGATATAATGTATTTTGATACTCCAAGACCTTGTGTGATAGTGGCTGTAATAAAGGAAAATAAAATATTGTTATTAAAACAAAGTTATATATTTAAAGATTCTAAAGTTTTATTGTCCGGATATGTTACAAATGGAGAAACAGTAGAAGAAACTGTGCATAGAGAAGTATTTGAAGAAGCGGGACTTAAGGTAAAGGATTTGAAATATTTAGGAAGCGAATATGTAAAGAATAACAATAAAGAAATAATAATGCTTACTTTCATGGCGAAGTATGATGGTGGAAATATAAAAAAATCTGCAGAAGTGGAATGGGTAAATTGGGGATATATAGAAGATGCACTATGTGAAATGAAAGAAGATGAAATTGGAAAGGGAATAGTTAGGAAGGTTTTAAAGGAATTAGGCTATACTGGAGAAAAAGCCTATAGATGTGATAATAACAATTGTCAAACAGATAGTTAAATACAAGGAGGGGAAAACATGGCTAAATATATACCGCAAGTAGATGGAATTGAAAGAAAGCATATGATTAGAGTACCTGAAGTTATTAGAGAAGCAAGTGGAATAAGAATATTTGGAAAAAGGCTAAAGTCTTTTTTATTCACTACAGATGTAGCTATTATAAAAAATACTGATGCAGATGCAGTTATTGCTGTATATCCGTTTACACCACAGCCACTTATAACACATGCAATTATTTTGTCCGCAGATATACCTGTTTTTTGTGGTGTTGGAAGCGGAATTTCAACAGCCAAAAGAATTTTAAATTTAGCATTAGATGCAGAATTTAAAGGTGCCATGGGAGTTGTTGTAAATAGTCCTACATCTAATGAAGTTATAGAGCAAATGAGAGATAGCATAGATATACCAATAATAGTGACAATAGTATCTGAATATGAGGATGTACAAAAGAGAATAGAAGCGGGGGCTACTATAATAAATGTGTCTGGAGCTGAGGAAACTGCTAAAATAGTTAAAAAAGTTAGAAGTCAGTATCCTAATTTCCCAATAATAGCTACAGGAGGACCCACAGAGGAAAATATGAGAGAAACTATACGTGCAGGAGCTAATGCTGTAGCTTTTACACCTCCTACTTCGGCTGAAATTTTAAGACAAATTATGATTGAACATAGGAAAAAATGTAAAAATAGAAGACCAGAATAAATATTTACAGTATATTATAGGGAGAGGAGCAACTACTTTTATTTTGATTATTTAAAAATAAAAGATTAAATTAGTATGAAAGGTATTTTATATTATTTTAGTGGTACGGGAAATACTAAGTGGGTGGCTGATAGATTTAAGGAAAAATTTCAGCTTTATAACGTAGATATAGACTTAGCGTATATTCAATCTCTAGAAGAAAGAAAAACAAAAAAATATGATTTTATAATCATTGGTTTTCCTGTACATTGGAAGTTACCACCAAAAATTGTAACAAATTTTTTAAATAGACTGAATAATACAAAAGAGAATGTAAGGGTTATAGTATATTCTACACAAGGTGCTTCATCATCTTCAGCTTCTTGTTTTGTTGCAGGATGTTTAAAAAAGAAAGGATATGTACCATCTATACAGATTAGCATAAAAATGCCTAATAATTTTTACTTCTTTATAGGTAAAAAATATAATGAAAGTGAAATAGAAAATTTGCTTATTTCTGTTGATAAAAAGATTACGAATATAGTGGAAAACTTTATAAAAGGGAGGATTGTAAAAGAATCTAATTCTTTAATAAGACTTCAATTTAATAAAGTACTGCACAGCGTGTTCAAAGGTAGGGTTCCTAAATTATCTAGAAATATATCATCAACTAAAGATTGTATTAAATGTGGGTTATGCCTTAGAAATTGTCCTCAAGGTAATATAACATTTGAAAATGGACATGCAGTTTTTCATAGTAAATGTATTTTATGTTTAAGATGCATACATATATGCCCAATAAATGCAGTAAGATACAGAGGTAAGAAAATAGATCAAACTCAAAAAAATATTATACAGGTATTAGATCTGAATAAATAAATTTTTGATCCTGAATTACACAAATAGCTTCTAACAATTCTAATGTTGGAGGCTATTTTAGAATTAAATTTTTTAGCTTGGGAATAATAAAAATACAATATTTTTCAGGAGTGAGTTTTATGATTTCAGCCCAAGATAAAAGAATTGTTGCAGAAAATTGTAAAGAATATGAATCTAAAAATAGTATTCTGGGATTACAGGTAAGCTATATCTCAGGAAGTTGCAGTAATTGTGTGAATTTTGTAAATAACAAATGCAGTAAAGATTTGCTTTACAAAATTGAACAAGTGATAAGTATGAATTAAATTTAACAGTGAAAGGGGCAGCTAAAATGGGAAGTATAGGTCAAATGGTAGGTGTTGCTAATTCTTGTCCGGGATATGAAAGAAAAGATATTTCATTTAATTCTGGCATGGGAAATTCTGACACTAAAAGCTGTACTAATTGCAGAAACTTGCAAAATGGCATATGTATTAAAGATCTTTATGACAAAGTCTTAACTAGTTTAGACCAAACATAGTTATTAAAAATTATTTTTTAAATTTTAAAAATATGTATTGACATATAAAAATATAAACTATATAATAATACCAATGAAAGACAAACGTTAGCAAATTTGATATTATTCTATGAAGAGAATAGTAACATAAGTTAGGTAATAGAGAGTCAGTGGAAGGTGTAAACTGATACCAATGCTTTTGTGAATCCACCTTGGAGAATTATTATGATGAATAATACGGAAAAACCGTTACTTTAATGAGAGAGTTATATTATATATAACTAATAAGGGTGGCAACGCGAACCAATCGTCCCTATGTGGGATTTGATTGGTTCTTTTTTATTTATAGTAAATTCTCATATGCTAAATATTTTGCTAATAGTATTTCAAATTTAATATTATTCTATGAAGAGAATAGTAGCGTAAGTTAGGTAGTAGAGAGTCAGTGGAAGGTGTAAACTGATACCGATGCTTTTGTGAATCCACCTTGGAGAATTATTATGATGAATAATACGGAAAAACCGTTATTTTAATGAGAGGGTTATATTATTATAACCAACAAGGGTGGCAACGCGAGGCAATCGTCCCTAAAGGGATCTGGTTGGCTTTTATTTTTTACAACACGCGCTTTATCAGTGTAGAACTTTAAACTGTTAAATAACATTAGATTATTAATTAAATAAATTTATTTGGAGGTAAAAACATGCATAAGAAATTATTTATTCCTGGACCAGTAGAAGTTAGAGAAGATGTATTAGAGAAGATGGCTACACCTATGATAGGACATAGAAGCAAAGAAGCTTCCAAGCTTCAAAGAGACATTAGTGACAAGATGAGAAAAGTATTTCATACAAAGGAAGAAATTTTACTTTCAACATCATCTGGAACAGGACTGTTGGAAGGTGCTATAAGATGTAGTACAGCTAAGAGGGCAGCAGTTTTTTCAATAGGAGCTTTCGGAAAAAGATGGCATCAAATTGCAGAATGTAATAACGTACCAGCAGATTTATACGAAGTAGAATGGGGTAAGGCAGCAGATGTTAATGAAATAGACAAAGTTTTAGCTACAGGAAAATATGATTCACTTTGTATAACTCATAATGAAACTTCTACAGGAGTTATGAATCCAATAGAAGAAATAGCAGAAGTAGTAAAAAAATATCCAGATATAGTATGGTGTGTAGATACAGTTAGCTCCATGGGAGGTACTAAAATAGAAGTGGATAAGCTTGGCATTGATATATGTTTGACATCGAGCCAGAAAGCTTTAGGACTTCCTCCAGGAATGGCTATATGCTCTTTTTCAAAAAAAGCAGTAGAAAGAGCAAAAAATGTAAAATTTAGAGGATATTATTTGGATTTACTTTCAATATATAATTATATACAAAAGAAAGATTATCAATATCCATCTACTCCATCCCTTTCACATATGTTTGCAATGGATTATCAATTGGATAGAATCTTAGAAGAGGGGCTTGAAAATAGATATAATAGACATTTGGAAATGGCTAAATATGTGAGAGAATGGGCTAAAAAGTATTTTGAATTATTTGCAGATGAAAGATATCTTTCAAATACTCTTACTAATATAAAGAATACTAGGGATATAGATGTAGCAGAACTTAATAAAAAGTTGGGTGAAAGAGGATTCCAGATATCAAATGGATACGGAAAATTAAAGGGGAAAGCATTTAGAATAGCTCATATGGCTGATTGTACTCTTGATGATATAAAAGAACTTTTGGAAAATATTAATGAAATATTAGGATTATAAGTTTTAAGGGGGCTAGGGAAATGATAAAAGTATTAGTTAGTGATGGAATGGAAAAAGAAGCTTTAAATAAATTAATAGAAGATGGCTATGAAGTTGTAGACAAACATTTTGAAGAAGATGAATTAAAGGAAAAAATAAAAGAATTTGATGTAATAGTAGTTAGATCTGCTACTAAAATAAGAAAACCACTTATAGATGAGGCTAAAAAAGGTAATTTAAGACTTATAATAAGAGGTGGGGTTGGAGTAGATAATATAGATGTAAAGTATGCTACTCAAAACGGAATAACAGTTAGAAATACTCCAAATGCTAGTACTGTGTCAGTAGCAGAGCTTACTATGGGCCACATATTTGCAGTATCAAGATATATTAATATAGCCAATGTAACTATGAGAGATGGAAAATGGGAGAAAAAGAAATATAAAGGCGTAGAATTGTATGGAAAAACATTGGGGCTTATAGGATTTGGAAGAATTGCAAAAGAGGTTGCAAAGAGAGCAGCTGCTATGGGAATGAGGATAATATATACAGACATTCTTGGTATGGCAAAGGGGTATAATAATTATGAATTCTGCGAACTCAACGATTTGTTAAAGAAGGCAGATTATATATCTGTTCATATACCTTTTAATAAAGAGCAGGGAGCTGTAATAGGAGAAAAAGAATTCAACATTATGAAAGATGGAGTTTTTGTAGTAAACTGTGCAAGAGGCGGAGTTATAGATGAGAAAGTTCTAGCAAAGGCATTAAATACAGGAAAGGTAGCAGGCGCTGCACTAGATGTATTTGAAAATGAGCCTAATCCATGTGAAGAACTCTTAAATAATGATAGAGTATCAGTAACACCTCATATAGGTGGTTCAACAGTTGAGGCTCAAAAGAGAATTGGAATGGAAATTGTAGATATAGTTGAAAAATGTTTAGATAAAAATTTGGTTAATGCATAAGGAGGACTAAAATGGCAACTTTAAAAGCCTTCAAAGCCATAAGACCAAGGGAAGATGTAGCTTGTAAAATAGCTGCACTTCCCTATGATGTTATGAATAGTGAAGAGGCAAGAGAAATGGCAAAAGATAATGCATATTCTTTTTTGCATATAGATAAAGCTGAAATTGATTTAGACAGAAATGTAGATCCTTATGATAAAAAGGTATATGAAAAGGCAAATGAAAATTTGCAAAACATGATAAATAATAATTTGCTTATAAAAGATAATAAGAAAAATCTATATATATATAGACTGATTAGAAATGGGAAGGCGCAGACAGGTATAGTAGGATGTACTTCCATAGATGATTATATTGATAATAAAATAAAAAAGCATGAATTTACAAGAAAAGACAAGGAACAGGATAGAATAAATCATGTTGATACTTGTGATGCAAATACAGGACCAATTTTTTTGACATATAGATATAATGAAAAAATAAATAATATAGTAGATAAATGGACTAATGAAAAAAAACCGGTTTATGATTTTGTGGCTGAGGACGGCGTTACAAATACTGTATGGGTTATAGATGATGACAAGGTAATAGGTACTATTTGTCAGTTATTTAATAATATAGACAGTCTTTATATAGCAGATGGTCATCACAGGACAGCTTCTGCAGTTAAAGTTGGTATTAAAAGAAGAAAGGAAAATCCACGTTACAAGGGAGATGAAGAATTTAATTTCTTCCTGTCTGTACTTTTCCCAGATTCAGAGTTAAGTATCATGGATTATAACAGAGTTGTAAAAGATTTAAATGGGCTTACTCGTGATGAATATATGAATAAGATTTCAGAAAAGTTTAATGTGAAAGAATATGAAGGTAAAGATCCTTATAGACCGTCTAAGAAACATACTTATGGCATGTATTTAGGTGGAAAGTGGTATGAGATTGAAGCAAAAGAGGGTACTTATGATCCTTGTGATGTTGTTGAAAAACTAGATGCTTCTGTCCTTCAAAACAACTTGCTCAATCCAATTCTTGGGATAGATGATCCGCGTACAAATTCTAGAATTGATTTTGTAGGAGGAATAAGGGGACTTAATGAATTGGAAAAAAGGGTAGACAAGGAGAGAGAAGGAGTTGCTTTTTCCATGTATCCAACTACATTAGATGACTTAATGGGAATTGCTGACGCAGGAAAAGTAATGCCTCCTAAATCCACCTGGTTTGAACCTAAACTTAGAAGTGGTTTATTCATTCATGAATTAAAGTAAATATCATATATGGTTCTAAGTAGAAAATTTACTTATACTAACAAAATTCAATTAGAATCACTATAGACCAGTTAACTTTATAATATATAGGATAATATTAAATAAAGCTTCAGCCTGTTAGGTTGAAGTTTTTATTTAATGGAAAGATTATTATAACTAGTATTAAGGAAGAAAAAGCATTTTTACTGATAAAATAATAGCCATTTTTTATGTTATAATTAGTTAAGAAAGTTTAATTTTAAATTAGTATATACAAAAATATAAAAATTAATTTTTAAATTGGAATTTCTATAGTATTGATTTAATTGGGAGAGATAGAAATGCTTAAAGAACAACTTGTAACCATTAGTTTAGTTAGTGGGAGTAATAGTGAATATATAATAAGAGATAACTGTGGCATAACTTTAGGACGGGTGTTCATAATTGAAATTTCCTCTAAAAATAAATGCTGTATACTTAGAATAAAATTTTATAAGTGGGGGGAGTCTAGTTACAGGTTGCTTAAAAATTCACTTAGTATATTTATAGAAATACTTTTTAAAAATGCTAACTTAAATAAAATAAATATATTAGCAGATGAAGATATAAATATAGCTGCATTTACAGATCTAGGATTTGAACTCGAAGGTATAATAGCAAATAGTATTAAGTCTGATTTTGGATATAAAAATGAAATATTATTTGGGTTAGAACTAGATAAATTTAAAAACATAAGCATTAATAGGGGATTACATATAAAAGGTAGTAAGATAAACCTTTCAGTACTAACGCCAGAAAATGCAGAAAGTGTACTAAATTATTATATAAAGAATAAAGATTATCTGAGTAAATTTGAGCCTGACCGTGAAAAAAATTTTTATACTTTAGATATTCAAAAGAGAATTTTAATTGAAAGTTACAGGGAATTTTTGAGCGGCAAAAGTGTGAATCTTGGAATATATAAGGATAAAAGGTTTATAGGAAAGATACAGATATCTAATATAGTTATGGGAGTGTTTAAAAGCGCATTTGTAGGATATTCTATAGATGAAGATGAGCAGGGGAAGGGATATATGAAAGAGGCATTAAAATTAACCCTTGAGTATGCTTTTAATGAAATGGACCTTCATAGAATAGAAGCTTCTACATTAATAGATAATGTAAGATCTCAGAAAGTTCTTTTAAGTTGTGGGTTTAAGGAAATTGGATTGAATGAAAAGTACATATTTATAAATGGAAAGTGGCAGGATCATTTAACTTTTAATAAGATTAATCCAATAGGATAATAATAAAAAAAGCAAGGTTTGTTCTTTAAAAGCAGGAGTTTGTAAGTATAAATTACATAAACATATCCATGTGTATCTTTATATAAAAAATGTAGAAATAAATAGAATATAGAAGTATTAGTGATATAAACTTAAAATTTTTAAATTATTATGGATTATAGAACTTTAACCTGTGGTATAATAATCTTCGTTGTCTTGAGAAAAAAGGTTTCAGCCAATATGTTTTATATATTTTATAAGAAATAAAAAAATATGTTGACAGATTAAAACTCAGATGATATACTATAAAAGCTGTCGAAGTGAGACGGCAAAATGATCCTTGAAAATTAAACAGAGGAAGATATAAGTACAACTTATTTAGAATAAACCAGCAATTCTTTTGAGCTGCGAGAGCAGCTAAAAAAGTAATTTCGTAATAAGAAGAGTCAATAC